>JACPXN010000033.1 GCA_016196515.1 Candidatus Omnitrophota bacterium
AAAAATAACCGCGCCGGCGATGCACAAACTCAGCAAAACACGGTCTATCGCGGACAATATCATTTTTGCCTTTCCTTAACGGCTTTTGGGATAAATTCAATGATGTCGGCGGCGATCATACCGGCTTTTGTTCTGGTTTTGGCGGCCAGGTCCCCGGCCCTGCCATGCAGATAGGCCCCGATTTTGGCCGCTTCAAAGGGCCCCATCCCCTGCCCCAGCAAAGCTGCGATCATACCGGTTAAAACATCGCCGCTGCCGGCCGTGGCCATACCCGCATTGCCTGTCCGGTTCACGTACACCTTCCCCTCCGGTGATGCCACGATGGTGCGGTGTCCTTTCAGCAAAACCACGCAATGGTTCTTTTGGGCAAAATCCAAAGCAATGGCCTTGCGGTTTTTTTCAACGGGTTTCACGGACAGGCCGGTCAACCGGGCCATCTCCCCCGGATGCGGGGTAATTATTGGGGGACAGCGCCCTATTTTGATTTTAAAAATAGGGCTCTGTCCCCTATTTGCCAACGCATTCAAAGCATCCGCGTCAATGACCATCGGCCTTGGACAAACTGTGATGAAATCCCGGATGAATTTTTGCGTGCCTTTATTTTTCCCCATCCCCGGTCCAATGGCAACGGCGTCAAATTTATTCCAAATTTTTTTCAAGGGCGGTAATGCCCTGACCGCGAACGTTTGCTCTCTGGTCTGCGGTAGGCCTAAAGTCATGATGACGGGAGATATTTTCTTCTGGAGGGTCAAATTCAAACTTTGAGGAACGGCTACGGTCACGAGGCCTGCTCCGCAACGCAGGACCGCCAACCCCGTCAGGGCCGAGGCCCCAAGCAGGAACGGCGATCCGGCCACGACCAAAACGTGACCAAAATCATTCTTACAAACGTTGGGATCACGACGTGACAATGGCGCTGGCAACCGCATAGTCCCTGCAATGAGAAATGGAAAGAAGAATGTGGAGTTTAAAATCGGGGTCGCGATGGACGCAAACAGGTTTCCCGTCGGAATCATTGGTGATGCTGATATCATGCCAGGCAAATTGAGGAGCGCCGGTGGCCTTAAAGATCGCCTCTTTGGCGGCAAAACGGCCGGCATAATGCGGATAAGGGAATTTGTGCTTCCTGGCATGGTCGATCTCCACCGGAGTAAAGACGTAGTTGAGAAATGCCTCTCCCCAGCGTTCAATCGCCGCCTGGATGCGGTGGATTTCAATGATGTCGATGCCGGTCCCCAAGATCATCGCTTGATCAGAGCGGCCATATCTTTGACCGCCTGCTCCAGGCCCGTGAATACCGCGCGGCTGACGATGGAATACCCGATGTTCAATTCCTCCATCCCTGCGATGGCCGCGACAGGACAAACGTTATCGTAATTAAGCCCGTGCCCGGCATTAACGATCAGTCCTAATTGACGGGCATAGGCGCATGCCGAGCGCAATTGCACCAAATGATGTTTAGCACGTCCGGCCGCGAATGCCCTGGCGTAAGCGCCGGTATGGAATTCGACCATGGGCGCGCCGATCGCGGCAACCGCCTCAATTTGTTTCTGATGAGGATCAATGAACATACTGACCACAATCCCGCGGTCCATCAAACGCTGACACCCTTTTTTGACCTTGAATAAATGCCCTGCCGCGTCAAGGCCGCCTTCGGTGGTGATCTCCTGACGGCGTTCAGGAACGAGGGTGGCTTGGTCGGGTTTGACAGCGCAGGCGAAATCCAAGATGGAAAGCGCCAACGACATTTCCAGGTTGAACCGCGTCCTGACCGCTTTACGCAAAAGAACAATGTCCTGGTCCTGGATATGGCGGCGGTCTTCGCGCAAATGCGCGACAATGCTGTCGGCTCCGGCTTTCAAACAGGTCCGCGCCGCGGCCACAGGGTCCGGTTCATGTTCTTGGCGGGCCTGACGCAGGGTAGCGATGTGATCGATGTTAACGCCCAATTTCACCATCTAAACCTTAAGGAGCCCTTTGACATACAACCAGGTGATCGTGGCCAGGGCCAGGGCGATCAATTTGAGCATGAAATTGGAGGAAAACCAATGCTTCATTTCTTTCCTTTTTTAGGAGGAGATATCAGTTCTTTGAGGAGATCGCAAAAATGTTCCTGGTTACTGACCGCAATGAACCGGCCTTCGAAAGCAACAGCCACGTCTCCCGTCTCTTCCGAGGCCAAAACCACAACGGCATCGCTTTGTTCGGTCAGCCCCAAGGCCGCCCGGTGGCGGGTCCCCACCGTTTTATGGACCGAAGGATTGCTGGACAAAGGGAACAGGCAGGCGCACGCCGCGATGCGTTCGCCGCGCACGACCACCCCCCCGTCGTGGATGGGCGAAGACGTCATGAAAATGCTCTGTAAGAGCGGCGCGGACATTTTACAATCCAGGATGACGCCGCTTTCGATATACACGTTCAATTTTATTTTCCGTTCAAAAACGATCAGGCATCCTGTCTTATTTTTGGAAAGTTTATACACAGCTTCAGCGATCTCATGAATGAGGGCCCCGATTTCAACTTCCCCCAAAGAGACGTTGAATAAATGCTGCTGTCCCAAACGGGCCAGGCCCGAACGCAGTTCGTTCTGAAAAATGACGACGATAACAATGATCCATATCGAAAAAAAATGACGCAAAAGCCAATGGAGGACTTCCAGATGCAGGGCCTGAGAAAGCAAGAACGCCAGGACCAAATAACTGATGCCTTTGAGCACCTGAAAAGCGCGGGTCCCCTCAAAAAAGATCAAAACGCGATAATACACGATCCAAAGGACCAGGACCTCGATCGTGGCTCTAATGATTTCGGCTATTGACCAGGCGAACAGATGCATATCATTTTATAAAATGGCGTCGGCCATGACAACGGCCTGACGCGTGGCTGCCACATCGTGGACACGCACGATGTGGACCCCTTTAAGGACAGCGGTACAGGCCGTGGCAACACTGCCGATGGTCCGTTGATCAGGCCGCTGTTGCCCCAGAACACGGCCTATAAAAGATTTACGGGACATGCCGACCAGGACCGGACAACGCAAAACGGCAAAACTTTCAAGCCGGCGCAGGATCTCCAAATTGTGTTCGACCCTCTTGCCGAACCCGAACCCGGGATCAATGATGATTCTATTCTTTTTTATGCCGATTTCCAAACATTTTTCCACCGCGTGACGCAGTTCGGTCAGAATATCGCCCACTACGTCGCGATAAACCGGATCTTTCTGCATGGTGGCCGGAGTGCCGCGCATGTGCATGAGAACGATGGCGGCCCCGTAATCGCGCACGGCCTTTAAAATCCGGACATCGGGTCCAACGCCCATGATATTATTGATGATGCAAGCCCCCTGGTCCAAGGCCGCGATCGCCACCTCGGGCTTATAGGTATCCACGGAAATCGGTATCTCGATCTTTTTGACCAAAAGACGCAGCGTCGGTAAAATGCGCCGCAATTCTTCCCGGAAGGAGATCTTGCGCGCGCCCGGACGGGTGCTTTCTGCGCCGATATCCAGGATGTCGGCACCGTCGCGGACAAGTTTTTGGGCGAAACGTACGTGGGTCAACGGGTCGCGGCTGACGGCCAGACGGCCGTCGCGGCTGAAAGAATCAGGGGTCAAATTCATGATCCCCATGATCATGGTCCGTTCGCCTAAAAGCAAACGGGTATCGCGGGCCTCAAGGATGTGTCGGGTGCGTAGCAAAATGGTGAGTCCTTCGACTTTGCTTAAGGATGCTTCGAAGGATGCTTAAGCCTGTCGAAGCACGAGCGTAGCGAGTCGAACCATCACGCGGGGTTCGCGTGAAAATCCGATTTATGCTCCGGGATATTCAGCAACACCCGGGCCTCTTCAATGTCCAGCACTTCTTTTTCAATCAAACGTCCTGCCAAAAGGTCCAGTTTATCGCGATACTGTAAAAGCAGGGCCTTGGCGCGGTCGTAGGACCCGTGGACCAAAGCGTGAATTTCCTCATCGATCTGCCTGGCCGTGTCCTCACTGTAATTGCGTTCTTCAAAAAGATCGCGGCCCAAAAAAACCTGCTGATGATGATTGCCGAAAGCGAGTTTATCAAGTTTTGCGCTCATCCCGTATTCGCACACCATCCGGCGCGCGATCTGGGAGACCTTCTGCAGATCATTGGACACGCCCGTCGTGGTATCGTTCATATGGATCTCTTCACCCACCATGCCGCCCAAAAGCACCACCATCATGCCCTGGAGTTCTTTTTTGGACATGTAGTGCTTGTCCTCTGTGGGGGGTGTCAGGGTATATCCGCCGGCCATGCCCCGCGGGATGATGGACACCTTGGTGAAGGTGTCCACTTCCTCGACCAACAGCGACAATAAGGCGTGGCCCGCCTCATGATAAGCGGTCATTTCTTTTTCTTTTTTCGAGACAGCACGGCTTTTTTTCTCGGGACCCATGGTCACGCGCTCGACCGCGGCCAGCATTTCATCCATCCCGACTTTCTCTTTATTACGCCGGGCTGCCAGGAGTGCGGCTTCATTGCACACGTTGGCCAGATCCGCTCCGGAAAAATACACGGTTTGCTGGGCAATGCGCCGCAAATTCACGTCTTCGCCCAATTTGATGTTTTTCGTATGGACTTTTAAAATACCTTCACGGCCGTTGATATCGGGCAAGCCCACCACGATCTGGCGGTCAAAACGTCCGGGACGCAAAAGCGCCGGGTCCAGGGTGTCCGGACGGTTCGTGGCCGCGATCAGGATCAGCCCGCTGACGGAATTAAACCCGTCCATCTCGACCAGTAAGGCGTTCAAGGTCTGTTCGCGTTCGTCATTGCCGCCGCCGATACCGGCAAAACGCTGGCGGCCGACCGCGTCGATCTCATCAATGAAGATGATCGCCCCCTTGCCCGAGACCTTGGAGGCCTTGCGGCCCTGCTCGAAGAGGTCCCGCACGCGCGAGGCCCCGACCCCGACGAACATTTCCACGAAATCCGAACCGCTCAATGAATAAAACGGTACGCCGGCCTCGCCGGCCACGGCCTTGGCCAACAGCGTCTTGCCCGTCCCCGGAGGGCCGATGAGCAAAACGCCTTTGGGGATCTTCCCCCCCAAACGCTCAAACCTTTTGGGCTCTTTTAAAAATTCAATGACCTCCTGCAATTCTTCTTTGGCCTCGTCCACGCCGGCAACGTCGTTGAACGTGATCTTGCCCGTACCGGCGACCTGGGCGCGCGATTTGCCGAAAGCCCATATCTTATTGCCCATCTGGCTGCCGCGGTAAGACACGAACCAGATCAAAAGGAAGATCCCCAAAAAGGGGATCAACTGGAAAAACAACTGGCTCCAGAACAGTTCCGGCGGCACCACCGACACTTCCGCGACATTGTCGCGCATCAATTTGATCAGGTCCTCGTCCTTTTGCGGGATATTGACCCTGAATTCAGTGCCGTCGGCCAAGACCCCTTTGACCGTATTTTCCACCCCTTCGGTCAATTCCACCTTTTTGATCTGGGGATTTTGGGTATTGTCCGTAAGAAGCGTATAAAACTCACTGTAGGTGAACTCCTTGATCTTCAAAGAGTATTTGCCTTCCCGCTGGATCATGAACATCACCAGGACCATGCCCAAAAAGACCCAGACCATAAAATTACCGTTGGGCGGACGGTTATTGCGGTTCAAACGCGACGGTTTTCTGGACGCGTTGGGGGGTGTCAATTGTGCCATTTATTTCTTCTCCTAAATGACCCCGCCAACAGCGGGGGAATTTATCCCGAGCGTTAGCGAGGGATCTTTTCACCGACGACCCGGCGGCCTTCTTTAGTGCCGGCCCGGTAGGTGTCAATATAAGCAAGGTCACCGTCCTTTTTATACAAATTCACGACGCCGTTGAGCTGGCCGTTCCTGTAGGTGGATTCGGTCATCAATTCCCCGGTATTATAATACGAACGGCTGGGGCCGTTCTCCTGGCCGTTTTCCATGGCCCATTCCTGTTTAACGGCGCCATTCTCATAAAATTCTTTCATGGCCCCGGTCTTCTTGTCATTCTGAAAATTGACCGTCATCCATAACGCGCCTTCCTGTGAATATTCCTTGGCCAGGCCTTCCTTCAGATTGTTCCTGTAATCCCACTCAACCCATATATGGCCATTGTCGTGGAACTCGCGGCATAGCCCGTCTTTTTTCCCATCCATGTATTTGCATTCACTTTTAAGCTTGCCCGTTGGATAATATTCCTTGACGATGCCGTCGAACTGGTTGTTCTTGTAAGGCGCCTCGATCAGGACCTTGCCATCCCGGGCGTATTTCTTATTGGTGCCGTCGATATTACCATCCTTGAAACTCATCTCCCATTCCGATTGTCCACTGGGATAAAACGTCCTGGAAGCCCCGTCTTTCTGGTCTATCTTATAGGTCCATACCGCGTACAAAGCGCCGTTGGGGCCGTATTCCTTGGAAACGCCGTCGACATGGTCATCCTCGTAATTGATCTCGTTTTTCAGCGACCCGTCCTCGTTGTACTCGCGGGTCAGACCATTGAGTTTGCCGTTCTTGAAATTCATGGCCAGTTTCAAATTGCCGTTGGGATAAAAATACTGGTTGAGGCCATTCAAGACATCGTTCTGGTAATTTTCCCAACTCTTGAGGACCTCGTTTGGATAATACTCCCTGGCTGTCCCCTGCAATTGGCCGTTGGTGAAATTCTTTTCCAGGAACACGGCGCCGTCCTCATAATAGGACTTAAAAACACCGTTGATCTGCCCGTCCTTGTAGGTGCCCACGTTGATCAGGTTGCCGTTGGGATAATACTCACGCAACGGGCCGTTGAGTTTGCCATTGCGAAAGGTCTTTTCCGACTTGGGCGCGCCGTTGTCAAAAAATTCTTTGACCAGACCATCAGCTGGCGCGCTTTGCTGGGCATGGGCCGCGCCAACAAATAACCCGCAAAATAATACAAACGCAAAAATCCTGTTCATAAATGGATTTCTATAAAATCCCTGGTCCTGGTGACAACAACGGACCTGGGCCAATGGACCTCGGCCCCGCATGGGCCGCCCTTGACCATGTCCTCAACGCCCAGGACATGCGCGCGCGTCAACTGGCGGGTGTCCCCTGCCAGGCGTTCAAAAGCCAAACGCAATAAAAGCCGGCGCAGGGACGGATGCGACGCCGTAAAATTTTTAATCCTTATTTTAACCCTTTGGGACGAACTGACAACACTTTCTTTTAAACGCTGCCTGGCCTGGGCCTCAAGGTAATCATAGTCGTCCAACGCCGTATGGGCCATGTCCACCAAAACCGAATGGATACGGGGATTTAGCCGTGACAGATACGGCATCAATTCCAACCGGACCTTGTTGCGCAAATAGACCGGACGGGCATTGGTCTCGTCGACGCAATGGTCCAGTTTATGTTTCCTCAAATAACTCTCAATGGAGGAGCGCGTGACCCCGATGAGCGGACGGATAAAAGTGACGTCTCCCATCCGGCGTTGGGCCAATATCCCCCGCAAGCCGTAAAGGCCCGTCCCCCTCAATAAACGCATCACAACGGTCTCCGCCAGATCGTTGGCGGTATGAGCCAGGACCACGGCCTCGGCCCCTGTGGCCGCGGCCACTTTCGCAAAAAACGCAAAACGCTTGCGCCGGGCCGCATCCTCCGACAACTTGGGAAAACCAAGATGCCCCCTGCGGTTTGCCACGGTGATGGGGACATTCAAATGCCGGGCTAAGTCCTCGACGAATTTCTGGTCCCTGTCGGAACTCTTGCGCAATCGATGGTTAAAATGCGCGATATGCAAACGCACGGACAACTCGTGGCGCAGCCGGTGCAGGCAATGGGCCAAAAACACGGAATCCGCACCGCCTGAAACACCCAGGACGAGCAAACTCCCCGGCTTGACCAAGCCTTCCTTACGGATAAAATTAAGAACTCTACTGGTCAAATTCATGGCAAAGAAAACTCGTGGTGAGTCCTTCGACGTCGCTTAAGGATGCTTCGAAGGATGCTTAAGCCTGTCGAAGCACCTGTCGAACCATCAATCGCTTAAGAAACCGCGCTGTTCGCGTTTGGCCTCTTGATAGGCCGCGCGCAGTTCGGCGGCATGCTTGATATTGGGTGGACGGATCTTCAAATAGACGAACCCCTGACGCAAAAGTTCCGTATTGGCCATGCGGCCGTCGGGTAGATGAACATACGCAAAACGATGCCCTTGGGGATCGACGGATTCAACATCATATTCGATCCTGATCTTCTTGCCCTCCATGATCTCCTGGGCATAGGTCAAGGCCTGCTCTTCCAAAGGAATGGTCGCTTCCTCTTTTTCTTCGATGGGAAGACCGTTTTTGTCGAACTGAACGTATTTTTTGGGAGGCAGACCGGCGGATTCGATGCCGATCAGTTTCAGCCGATGGCCGTCCTCTAAAACCACCAGGTCCGTATTGACCACTTTCACGATAAGGCCTTCTTCCTGTTTTTTGGAAAAATGGATCAGGTCATCAACATGCTGGCCCCAAGCCGGAAAAGGGCTGAATAAAAAGACCAGGACGAACAGGAATAAATTTAACATGGCCCTCTTAAGAATTTCCGAGGTATTCCACCGTCAAGACATATTCCAAACCGCAGCGGCCCAAAAGCGCGACCTTAAAATGGGCCGGGTCCAGCGTGGACAGCGTATTATACGCGCCTTTTTTCAAAACCGCGTATGTTCGTTTTTGTTCCCTCAGGAATCCCTTCACCTTGTCCAAAGTATTCAAAATAGGAATGGGATGCGGGCTGAAATAATTGCTGCCGTTGATGTCCATGACAGCGATGTCCTGTCCGGTATAGAAACGCAAACCGCGGGCCCATGGCTTGCTGGACAAGATCGTCGTTTTGTAAACTCCCTCACGCGGCAAATACTGCGCGGCGCTGTAGGAAGACACATAAGGTTCAATATCGTAGCGCAGCAGGAAAAGAGCGATCAAAAAAGGCACCCCGATGAGGGCCAGGACCGACAATGCTCTTTTAAGTTTTTCTTTTAAGACCAGGGTCGCGATGCATCCTCCCCACGTAATAAAAAGAGCGGACAGGAAATACCCGGGCAAAGGCGACGGCACGTAAGGTTGATACAAATGCCTGCATGCGAGAAAGGCCATGCCTAAGAGCGCGAACAAACCTGCCATGACCAGCAGCATGACACGGATCCCCCTCTGCCTGCCGATCACGTCCCCGGCCAGCAAAGCCAAAACCGGAAAAACAGGCAGGATGTAACTGGACAATTTGGAATGGGCGCATTGGAAAATGACAAAGACCACCAAAAACCAGCTCAAAAGGAAATGGTCAAAAACTCCGGGACGGTCTTTCAACCGTCGGTAAATTCCGGAAAAACCGGCCGCGACAAAAAATGTCCAGGGGAACATGCCCCCCAGGATGGTTGCGGGATAAAAAAACCAGCGGTCATTGCCCTTGTGCTCGGCTTCGATGAGGCGGCGCCAATGGTCATTGATGAAAAATTCGTGGATAAAAGCGTTGCCGTATTGGGCGGCCATAAAAACGTACCACGGCAAGACCAGAGCCAAGCATAATAAGAAACCGGTCATGACGCGGCGGTCACGCAGCCAATGGAGTTGGCCGCGGTACGTCAAAAATAAAGTGGCCGCCAGTCCTGGGATCAAGAGCCCCAGCGGCCCCTTGGTCAGGGCCGCCAACGCGGCAAAAAAATAAAATCCGAGGATGCCTTCTCTTATACGGCCGGGCTGGTCAAAAGCGTAATAAAAAAACAATAAGGAATACAAAATAAAGACCGAAAAGACCATGTCCGTGAATACGGTCTTGGCCAGGGCAAAATAAAATCCGGCGGTGGCCAGGGCCACGGCGGACCAGAAGGCCCTTTGCTCATCCTTGAAACCAAGACACGCCAGAAAATAAAGTCCCAGAACGCCTAAGCCAGCGAAAACAGCGGGAAAAAAACGGGCGGCAAAAGGTGTTGGGCCGAAAAATGCAGAGGCGATGTTCAGCAGCCAATAAATGAGAACGGGTTTTTCGAACTGGGGCTGGTCAAAAATGGTGGGGGTCAGCGCGTCACCTTTGGCCGACATTTCCCGGGCGGTTAGGGAATAAAAAACCTCATCGGGATCTGTCAGAGACAAAGAAGAGTTGCCGGCAAAATACAAAAACCCGCACAGAACTGATAATATCCAGATATGTCTTAAGGAAATATCGCGCATGAAACCGCATTCTTCAAAGTAGAATGGCGGCGATAGGATTTAAACCTATGACCTGTCGGGTATGAACCGAATGCTCTATCAGCTGAGCTACGCCGCCGAAATTAATTTCTAAAGAAAGTTAATTTTAGACGAGAAAATAAAGATTAGCAAGCGTTTTGTAGGGGCTAATATGTGAAGAAAATGATGTATAAAAGCACGGCGATGGCCATGCCCGCGAAGAGGTAAAAATCGTTGAATAAAAAGAAATCGCGGACGCGTTCGGCCGCGGTGTATTCATGGCTCACGTTCTCGCGCGCGACCTGGCCGCTGGCGCCAACCTGCATCACCTCGCTCCTTTTTAAGCGCAAGAACTGATCCGCGATGCGGTAGGCCTGCAAATGGCCCGCCTCAATGAGGTCCGTGATCTTTTTCTCGGAAACACCCAAAGCCTGGGCGGATTCCCGGACAGTGATGTATTGACTGCTCATGCTTTGACCTTGGTTGTTGCGGCCCACTGGTCGATCTTGGCCCGCTCAAATTTCCAAGCCTCTCCCTCTTTGAACGCGGGGATCTTGCCGCCTTGCGCCAATTCCAAAATGGCAGGGACCTCTATTTCCAGATACTGGGCGAGGTCATCGACGTTCAAAAACTCCTCCGGCATCTGGCAGCGGCCCTGGAACACAGCGCCCTCAACGATATTCAATTTCGGCGTGGCGATGTCCCCGGTCAACACCGACGTGGGCATCAGCACCAGCATTTTCTTGGCCAGCACATTGCCCTTGACCCTGCCCGCGACCACAATGTTCTCACCGGTAATATTGGCATCCACCTGGGCGCTGTTTCCGATCGTCAGCGTGCCCTTGGTCTCCAGACGGCCGGAAAAACGGCCGTTGATCTTTAAATTCACTGGTTCGGAAAAGACCATTTCCCCCTGCATCTGCGCGTTGATTTCAATGATCTTTTCCTGCACAACTTCTTTGGTATCGCGGCGGTTAAAGGCCATAGAATTACCCCCCTTGTGTACGGGCCGGCTCCTGTGCCGGCCCATCTCGGGCGGGCGCAGGGGCCCGTCCCTACTAAACAATATACGCCTTCTACAAACACTGTCAATGTCCAACGTTCGGTTTCAAATGATAAGCCAATCCGGCGATCATGGCGGCATTGTCTAAACACAAAGGCAGGGGCGGGATGTGCACGGCAATGCCGAGGCGACGGGACATTTCCTTCAAGCGCCGGCGCAAAGCGGAATTGGCCGCCACCCCGCCTCCGACGAGCAAATGGCTGACTTTTTTAACGCGGCAGGCTTGAAACGCTTTCTCTGTCAATGCTTCAACAACGCTTTCCTGAAAAGCATAGGCGACCTTGGCGGCAGAAAAATGCGGCAAGGTGCGATGATCACGCGTGTAATACAAGACCGCGGTCTTGACCCCGCTGAACGAAAAATCAAACGTGCCTTTTAAAGGCGCCTGGGAAAAACGGATCTCCGATCGGCCGGCCTTTTGCGCCAAACGGTCAATGGCCGGACCGCCCGGATAACCCAATTCCAGAATGCGCGCCACCTTGTCAAAGGCCTCGCCGGCCGCATCGTCGCGTGTCCGGCCCAATAATTGAAAATGCATGAAATCTTTAATATAAAAAACGCTGGAGTGTCCGCCGGAAACCACCAAGGCAACGGCTGGCAGGGACGGCTCACCTGACGCCGAATGCCCGGGAAAATTCAGAAAACCGGAATAGGCATGCGCTTGGATATGGTCGATCTCGATGAGGGGTTTACGACAGGCCCTGGCCAAAGCACGGGCGAACGACAATCCGACAAGCAATGAACCGACAAGCCCCGGAGACTTAGTCACAGCAATGGCATCGAGGTCTTTGAGGGTCACCTTGGCCCTGGATAAAGCACTGCTCACGACGGGTTGTATTCCTTCGATCTGGCGGCGGGACGCGATCTCGGGAATGATGCCGCCGAAACGGCCATGCTCCTGCAAACTGGTGGCAACGACGTTGGAACGCACGTCACGTCCGTCAACGACCACGGCGGCCGCGGTTTCGTCGCATGATGTTTCAATGCCTAAAATATTCATATCGAAATTTTATTGATTTTTCAAGAGGGTTTTGACGCGCACGATCTCAAAGCCCTGGTCTTCCAGGGCCTGGATCTCTTCTTTGAGGACCTGCAGGGTCAATTCACGATCATGACCGATGGCGACGGCATGGCCCTTCTTGCGCGCCTTTTTGGCAAGGTCAATGATCTGTTTCTTGATCTCTTCTGCGGTGTTGATATTATCCAGGAAGACGTCACGCGAGGTAAAAGGAATCTCCATCTCCCGTGCCAGTTCGCCGCAGATGGAATGATGCGGCGCTGTCATGCTATCCACGAAAAACAGGCCTTTTTTCTTGAGACGTTTAAAAATAATTTTCATGAGATCCTTGTCCTGTGTGGCTTTGGAACCCATGTGATTATTGACCCCCTGCACCAAAGGCATTTTGGCCAGCGTATCGTCCATCATCGCAATGACCTTAGGAGGCTTCATGGTCGTTGTGATCAGGTAATTGTCCGGATAATGGTCGCGGTTGGCATACGGCTCCAAGGGCAAATGGAGCATGATGTCCTTGCCATAGACATTGGCGCATTTCATGATATTGTCCGTGTTCCTCAAATTGGGAAGCACCGCCACGGCCAGGGGGGCCGTGATCTCTTTAAGGAATTTACAATTATGCATGGTATAGCCCCAATCGTCGATGATAAAGGCGATCTTGCCCGCTCTTCCGGGTGTGGCTTTCGGGACTACTTCGGGCTTGACCATTTTGGCCTGGCCTATCGCGGCCTTAACCGCCCCGGGGGCACCTTGCTTCCTGGCATGGAAAAACAAAAAGGTTTGTACCGCGGCCAGGCAAAAAAGAACAATGATGACCGTTGTCTTCAGGTCATTTTTGTTCTTGCCGCCGGATGGGGTTTTTCCTGGCCGTGCCATCAATGATTGGGGGTAAATCCGCGATACACCTTAATGCCTTTTATGACGTTGAGGGCGCTTTGCAATTGATTGTCGGTATCATCCTTCTTTTTCTGCTGGGATTCTTTGGCTTTCTGCGCGCTGTCAGGGGTCTCCTCGGCGTCTTTCTTCTGGACATCGGAGAATATCTTGTCCAGGTCATCCTTGCCCTTTTCCTTCTTCTTGTCCTTGTCGTCATCTTTTTCAACGACCACATCCGGAGTGATGCCCGTGCCGTGGATGCACACGCCGGAAGGCGTAAAATATTTGGCCGTGGTCAGCCGCAGGCCGGAACCGTCGGGAAGCGGGATCACCGACTGCACAGACCCCTTGCCGAAAGATTTTGTCCCCACGATGAGGGCACGCTTATTGTCTTTCATTGCACCCGCAAAGATCTCGCTCGCCGAAGCGCTGCCTTCGTTGATCAGGACAACCATGGGCCAGTTCAAAAATTTGCCATTCGTATTACCGGACTTGGCGATCGCGTCCTGGGATGCGTGGCGCCCTCTGGTGGACACGATGGTCTGCCCCGCCGGCAAAAATTCCTCGGAAATCTTGATCGCGGTGTTCAAAAGCCCGCCGGGATCATTGCGCAGGTCAATGATCAAACTGTCGGCGCCCATGCCCTTTAACTGCTTAAGGCCTTCCCTGAATTCTTTATGGGAATCTTCCCGGAATTCGGCCAAACGGATATACCCGATTCCATCGGCGATGACATGCACGTCCTTGACATCCTGCACGTGGATGATCTCGCGGGTGATGGTAAAATCCTTAATGAGACTTTCGCTCTCGCGCAGGATGGTGATATGCACATCGGTGCCAGGGTCCCCGCGCAATTTCTTGACCGCGTCATCGAGGGTCATGTCGCGGGTCAGGTCTTTTTCGATCTTGACGATACGGTCCCCTGATTTTAATCCCGCCCGCCACGCCGGCGTGTCATCAATAGGCGTGATGATGGTCAACAAACTGTCTTTGATGGTGATCTCGATGCCCAGACCGCCGAATTTCCCCTGCGTTTCGGTTTTCAGGTTTTTATAATCCTGCGGGTCCAAAAACTGGCTATGCGGGTCGAGCGAAGAGAGCATCCCCTTCAAAGAACCGTAAATGAGGTCCTTGGGGGTTTTTTCGTCCACATATTCGGACTGGATGGTGGTCAAAGCATAACTGAACAATTCAACCTTGGAATACAGGTCTTCTTTGCCCTGGCCGGCGGACAACGCCCAAGTCACGGCGCAAAATAAAAAGACCAGCGTCAACAAAATTTTACGGGCCGCCGCGAAACATTTTTTAACCATTGCCGATCCTCCGCATGATCAATTCACTTAATTTTTTAGGGTTGGCCTTCCCCTTGCTTTTCTTCATGACCTGGCCGACCAAAAATCCCACCGCATTGACCTTGCCCACTTTGATCTGGGCCGCCACCGACGGATTTTGAGCAATGACCTCGTCCACGATGACCGTCAAAACGGAATCATCGGACACCTGCGTCCAGCCGCCTTCCTGGATAATGACATCGGCCGATCGGCCTTGATCGAGCATGGCGGTCAAAACATCCTTGCCCGCCAGATTACTGACAACACCATGATCCACACTCTTGATCAAATTGACAAAATTTTCTGAAGTTAATTTAAGATCACCAAAGACGCACTTGCGTTGATTGATCTCTTTTAATAATGGCCCGTTGATCCAATGGGCTGCATTTTCGGGATCTTCATACAACGACGCGCACTGTTCAAAAAATTCAGATAGGAACCTGTCCGATATCAAAATGAAAGAGTCATAGTCATTCAAGCCATATTGCTCTCTAAAACGCTTCTGTTTCTGGAACGGCAATTCCGGTAATTCGGCGCGCAGGGAATCCACAAAAACAGCATCCAGCGTGAACGGCACCAGATCGGGATCCGGAAAATACCTGTAATCATGCGCCTCTTCTTTGGAACGCATGGGCACGGTCAC
>JACPXN010000032.1 GCA_016196515.1 Candidatus Omnitrophota bacterium
GTCGTGCCGCCCGAACAGGCGCTTTCGGAGGTCTCCAAACAGCGTTTGCGCGCCATTGAAAAGCACAGCGACCTGGGCGCCGGTTTCCATATTGCTTTTAACGACTTGCAGATCCGGGGGGCGGGCAATCTGCTGGGCACCCAACAGCACGGGTTTGTCACATCCGTCGGTTTTGACCTGTATTGCCGGCTTTTAAAAGAATCCATCGAACATCTCAAAAAGGAACTGGAGCCAAAGACCGATGAACCCACACTCGCGCGCGTTTAACCATGAACCAAGACAGGCGCTTCGCGCCTGGTTATGGTTAATTTTAGTTATACCAACCCCGGCGATGGCCGCGCCTTTGAATGACACCATCATCGCCATCGTCAACAGCGAGGCCATCACCCTCAAAGACCTGCGCGATTATATCGGCGGGATTTACCGGCAGTTGAAGGTGGAGAATACCTCAAAGACCTGCGCGATTATATCGGCGGGATTTACCGGCAGTTGAAGGTGGAGAATAAAAGCGCGCAGGAGATCAACGAGATCATGGCTACCTACGAGCAAAAAGGCGTCAATCAGCTCATCGAGGACAGGTTGATCCTGGCCGCGGCGAACGAAAAGGGACTGGAGATAAGACCTGAGGTGGTGGACAGGCGTTTAAAGGGGATCAAAGACCGTTATTCCAATGAAGACGCGTTTGTAGCGGCCTTGAGCGCGCAGGGCATGAGCATCACCGACTTAAAGAACAAGATCATCAACCAGATGAAAGCGCATTATATCGTGGACATCGAGGTCAAACAAAAGATATTCGTCAATCCGCAGGACGTGACGAAATATTACGAAGCGCACCAGGATGATCTTACGCGCAAGACCAAATATAACCTGCAGTCCATTTATATTTCTTTTGATAAAGGCAAGGACGATGCCCGCCAACGGGCGATGGAAGCCCATCGGCGTCTTCTTGCCGGCGAGGATTTTGAGAAATTGCGTCAGGAATATTCCGAATTTCCTTCCGTCGGCGCTGTCGAAGAGGGGCAGATGGTGCCGGCGGTCGAGAAAGTCGTTTTCGGCCTTAAATTGGACGAGGTCTCCGGGCCCGTGGAAGTTGAGGCCGGGGTCTATATTTTCAAAGCCATCGGCATTTCTCCCGGGCACAAGGCATCGCTGGTCGAGGCCAGGAACGACATCTACAACCGGCTGTACGATGAGATATTCCAGAAGAAGTTCAAGGAATGGGTCGATCAACTGAGTAAAAAATCCTATGTCGAAGTCCGTTAAGGTCATCGGCATCACCATGGGCGACCCTTCAGGGGTCGGGCCGGAGGTCATCCGCAAGGCCTTCAAAAAAGGCCGTTTCGCATCCTCAGCGGCGTTTGTGCTCATCGGCAGTCAGAAACTTTTTAAAGATATTCCCGTCCCGGTCATCGACATTCCTTACCGGACGCCGGGGGAAGGCGCTTTAAAGTCCCTGGAGAGGGCCGTGGCCTTGGTCAAAGGCGGTGTGGTCGACGCCTTGGTCACGGCACCCTTGTCCAAGGAAGCGGTCAGTCATTACCAAAAGGATTTCCGCGGGCACACGGAATACCTGGCCCGGGCCTTTGGCGTCAAGCGTTTTGACATGATGTTTGTTTCGCCCCGCGTGCGCATTTCCCTGGTCACGCGTCATGTCCCGTTAAAAAACGTTCCCGCCCTGATGACGAGGAAAGCGGTCCTGGATTCCATCGCATTGATGGATGAAACGTTGAGGCGGCGTTTTCACATCCGCAGTCCCCGCGTCGCTGTTTTGGGCTTAAATCCTCATGCCGGGGAGGGCGGCTTGCTGGGGCATGAAGACCTTCGCGTCATAGGACCGGCCATCCGTTCGGCCCAACAGCAGGGCATCAGGGCACAGGGTCCTTTCCCGGCGGATACATTTTTTGTTGCGAAGCTGTCCCCTCATGGTAGTTTCGACGGCATCGTGGCCATGTACCACGACCAGGGGCTGGCCCCGGTCAAGAGCATGTATTTTAAAGAATTGGTCAACTTCACCGCCGGCCTGCCTTTTGTGCGCACCTCCCCGGTGCACGGCATTGCGTTGGACATCGCCGGACGGGGCATCGCGGATGCGTCCTCGATGATCGCCGCCATCCGACTCGCCTGTCGACTTTCATGAAAGCGCCTCTGGGGCAGAATTTCCTTAATGATCAACGGATCCTGAACAAGATCATCGAGGCCGGTCCCTTTACATCCGGGGACACGGTCGTCGAGATCGGGCCGGGGAAAGGTTCTTTGACGCGTTTGCTTGCCCCGCATGTGAAGGTTTTATATGCCGTTGAGTATGACAAGAATTTGGTCGATCACTTGCAGTTGTCATTCCTGCCTACCGGCAGGCAGGCCCGAAATGCCTCTGTCGGGAATCCAGTGCACGTGATTCACGCAGATTTTTTAAAATGGAATTTTAATAGTGTACCGGCGCCCGTCAAAGTCATCGGCAACATCCCGTATTACATTTCCACGCCCATCATTGAACATTTGTTA
>JACPXN010000007.1 GCA_016196515.1 Candidatus Omnitrophota bacterium
ATCATTCTTCTTATGTTCGGTGCTTTGTCCCTGGTCGTCATCGGGGAATTCATGGTATCGCCGTTTTTTGTGTGGCTTTTCCGTTCGGCCCTCAACACGGTCAAAGGCATTTTTGTTAAACGGCCGTTGCCTGCCGCGTCAAAGCCCGTGCCTGCCAAGGATTTGTCATTCCCGAAAGCGCCCCAAACATTCGGGGGTGACAGAACACTTACTCCCAAGATCCGTATCGTCGAGCCGAAAGAAATGCCAAGTCCCGCCGCCGGCCACGCCATAGGCGGGGCAGGCGGGACAGGCGGGCCCAAAATGGCGGGGGAATATCATTTACCCGGTTTGGATCTTCTCAATGATCCGCCGCAAGTGGCCCCCAGCGCCATTCAAAGCGCGCTCATGGGCGGGGCCAAGACGCTGGAGGAAACGCTGGCGGATTTCGGGGTCAATGTCAAGGTGGTGGACATCGAGCGCGGACCGGTCATCACCCGCTATGAGCTTCAGCCCGCGCCCGGAGTGAAGATCCAGCGCATTTCCAGTTTGTCCGACGACATCGCTTTGGCCTTGAGTGTCCCGGCGGTGCGCATCTTAGCGCCCATCCCGGGCAAGAACCGCGTCGGTGTCGAGGTGCCCAACGGTCTGTCCGCCGCCGTTTATTTGAAAGACGTTCTGGCCCAGAGTGTTGCGCGTTCTTCGGCCTCGAAACTCATGCTCGCCGTCGGAAAAGACACATCCGGCCAACCTTTGGTCGCGGACCTCTGTGACATGCCGCATCTTTTGGTCGCGGGCACCACCGGTTCGGGCAAGACCGTGTGCCTCAACAGTTTGATCATGTCCATCCTTTTTAACGCGTCCCCGTCCCAAGTGAAGTTCATCATGGTGGACCCCAAGATGGTCGAGCTGGCCCCTTATAATGACCTGCCGCATTTGATCTGTCCCGTTGTCACGGATGTCAAGAAGGTCACCGCGGCCCTCCACTGGGTGGTGGGGGAAATGGAACAGCGCTATAAACTTCTGGCCAAAGAACAGGTGCGTCATATCAAGGGTTATCAGGCCAAAGGCCATGACATGCCCTACATTGTCATCGTTGTCGACGAATTGGCGGACCTGATGCAGGTCTCGGCCAGAAGCATCGAGGGCGCCATCGCCCGTTTGTCCCAATTGGCCCGCGCGGTCGGCATTCACCTCATCCTGGCCACGCAGCGCCCGTCGGTGGACGTCGTCACCGGCATTATCAAGGCCAATTTTCCGGCGCGCATTTCTTTTAAGGTCGCCTCCAAGGTGGATTCGCGCACGGTGCTCGACGGTAACGGCGCGCAGGACCTTTTGGGCAAGGGGGATTTGCTGTTCATGAAGCCCGGCGACGGCAAGCCCACGCGCGGGCAATGCTGTTTTGTTTCCGATGAGGAGATCGCCCGCGTCATTGCCTTCATCAAGGGCCAGGGCGATCCCGAGTATAATGACAACGTCTTGAAGCCGTCCGCCTCGTCCGGCGGGGCGGGGATGGAGAATGATGACGAGATGTATGACGAGGCCGTGCGCGTGGTCGTCGAGACCAACCAGGCCTCGGTGTCCATTTTGCAAAGACGCCTGCGCCTGGGATATTCGCGCGCGGCGCGTCTGATCGATATCATGGAACAAAAAGGCATTGTCGGCGCTTATGCCGGCAGCAAGGCGCGGGACATTCTCGTGGACCGCGAAAAATGGCTTTTAGACAATATGGGGAACATTCCAAACGATGCCGGAACCAACGCCGCAGAAAACACATAATTCTTTGCTTAAAAACACCCGTGAAGCCAAAGGGCTGACCTTGGACATTGTCCACGAGGCCACCAAGATCCCCTTGGACGCGCTCAAGGCCATTGAAGAAGGGTATTCCGTACGTATGCTGACCCCGTTCTATTACCGGGGTTTCCTGAAAATTTACGCGGAATTTTTAGGCCTTGATCCTGTTGAGGTGCTCTCCATCTACGAGGTCCAGCGGCCAAAGCCTGCCTTGCCGGCAGGCAGGCCGGTTACCGCGCCGTCCCCCCGTTTTGATGGTTCGACAGGCTCACCACTAGGTCAGTCCAAACGCAGCCATGAGATGATGGAAGCGGCGTGGGAGTTCTTTAGACAGATATTCAGTCCCAAAAACCGGTCCATGATGGTTCGTGGGACCGGCATTGCATTGGCTCTTTTTGTGGTCCTCAAAGTCGGCGGATGCGCGGTCAATGTTTTTAAAAAACATCCGGCTATTAAACCGGCGGTTGCCTCCCGGTTGGTCGCCCCCAAACCGCAGACCATCAGGGCCCAGAGCAACGGCGCTAAAGTGACATTGGCTGTGCGGATCCCCAGGAACACCTGGATCAGGGTGAAAGCCGACGATAAAGTCGTCTTTCAGGGCAGGATGAAAAAGGGGACTGTGGAATCCTGGTCTGCCCAAGAGCAGGTCGAAATTTCCGGCAAGAATATCAATGAATTGGACCTGGAGGTCAACGGCAGGCATATCGGGCCCTTAGGCGGCAGTGAGCGCGGGGCCAAGCGCGTCGTGATCACCAAGGAAGGGCTGACCGTTAGAAAATAAATGAAAACCACGAAAGATTTTGAGCAGGAACGTTTGGGCGCCGGCCCAGCCGATGGCGGGGTCGGCGTTATCAATTTAGGGTGCGCGCGCAACCTCACCGACGCGCAAATGATCCTGGGCCGTTTGAAAAGAAACGGCCATCGCATCGTTGAGGTGAAACAGGCCCAGGTCGTCATCGTCAACACCTGCGCGTTCATTGAAGACGCCCGCAAAGAGTCCGTCGACACTATCCTGGACCTCATTGATCTTAAGAAAAAGGGCAGGATCCAAAAGGTCATTGTCGCCGGCTGTTTGGCCCAGCGTTACGGCAAAGAATTGGCCGCCCAGTTCAAGGACGTGGATGCTTTTGTCGGTACGCCCACCTTAAACCGCGATGCTGATCCGGCGGGGATCCAGTTGACCCCCCGGCATTTCGCCTACGTCAAGATCTGCGAGAGTTGTTTCAATGCCTGCAGTTTTTGCGCCATCCCCAAGATCAAGGGCAAGTTCGTTTCACGCACCGTCGAGTCCGTATTGCAGGAGGTGGCGCGCCTGGATGCGGCCGGCGTCAAAGAGATCAACCTCATCGGCCAGGACATCACGGCCTACGGGCTGGACATTTACCGCGTTAAATCGTTGGCGCGGCTCTTAAAAGAAATGGCCCGCAGCGTCAAAAATATCCGCTGGATCCGCTTGTTATACGCGTTCCCCGCTCACGTCACCGATGAACTCATTGAGGTCATGGCCGGCGAAGACAAAATTTGCAAGTACATCGACATGCCGCTGCAGCATATCAGCGACCATATTTTGGCCGAACAGAACCGCCGCATCACCCGCCAACAGACCCTGGATCTTGTGGCCAGGATCCGTTCGGTCCTGCCGCGGGCGTTTGTGCGCACCACCTATATTGTTGGTCTCCCGGGGGAGACCGACAAGGACTTTGAAGAATTGCGCGTTTTCAACCAGCAGATGCGTTTTGAGCGTGTCGGTGTTTTTGTTTATTCCAAAGAAGAGGGCACAGCCGCTCATGACATGCCCGGGCATGTGCCGGCCAAGGTCAAAAAAGAACGGATGAACATTCTCATGCGTGACCAGCAGGCCATCTCCAAGGAAATTCAGCAAGGTTTCGTCGGCCGGCGGCTCAATGTCCTTATTGATGAGAAAGAAAAGGGCCGCCAGGACGGGTCGGACATAAGCCGACCCGTTGCATACATCGGACGCAGCGAATACGATGCTCCGGATGTGGACGGCGTTGTCTATGTGCGTTCAAGCCGCCCGTTGAAGCAGGGGGACATGGTGGAGGCGGATATCACCGATGCGTATGAATATGATCTGGCCGGGGCCGTCCTATGACCCTGCCTAATATCCTGACCCTTTCGCGCCTGGTCTTTGCGGCCCTCATCGTCTGGTTGCTCTGCCAGTATTTGCTGGCCGCTTACGTGGCCGCGGCTGTTTTGTTCGCGGGGGCGGCATTGACGGATTTTTACGATGGGCATTTGGCGAAGAAGAGCGGTTTGACCAGTGATTTCGGCAAGATCATGGACCCTATCGCCGACAAGGCCTTGATGCTGTCTGTTTTTTTTGCTCTGGCCTATACGACGGACAAGGTGAACGCGGGAATGGTCGTTCTGATCGCTCTCCGGGAGATTTGCGTGACCGCGTCGCGTTTGCGGGCCATGGCCAAAGGCCAGGTGCTGGCCGCGGAAAAGGCCGGCAAGATCAAGACCGTTTTTCAGATCATCAGCATTTTTGTTGTCTTGTTGTTTTTGATCGCCGAGGAAAGCCCGTGGACGGCCGCGTGGTTCTTTCAAGTTCAGTCCCTGGGACAGGGAGTCATCAACTTTTTAATGGTTGTCACTGTTTTTTTGACCGTCGGCTCCGGTGCCGTGTATTTTAAAAATCAATGGGCCCATTCGCCAAGATCCTAGCCACGTTTTTCGGCATCGGGTATTTCCCCCTTGTTCCGGGCACGGCCGCGACCGCGGCGGGAATGGCCCTGGCCTTGTGCCTGCAGGGGCATTCATGGGCTTATGCCGTTGTTGTGCTTGCGCTTTTCGTCCTCGGCGTTCCTGTTTGCGGCCGCGTGGAAAAAGCGTTGAAACAAAAAGACCCCGGCATTGTTGTTTTGGACGAGCTCGTCGGTGTTCTGATCGCCCTGGCAGGACTGCCCATGACCTGGCCGGTCGCGATCAGCGTTTTTTTCTTGTTTCGGGCCTTCGATATGTTTAAAATATACCCTATTAACCGGCTGGAGACCAGGCCCGGCGGTTGGGGCATCATGCTGGATGATGTGATGGCCGGGATCTACACGAATATCATCATGCGCATCGCTTTGCGGTGGGCAGGGATTTACTAAAGGGAGGGTCTTATGGAAAGCAGCAATCCAACATTAAACAGCAGAGTTTTTGATAATGCCCGTGCCGTTGTGGGCACGGGACAGACCATGACCATTCAGGGAACGGTCAATAAGGCCTTTGTGCTTTTGCTCGTCTTGATGGCAACGGCATTTTGGGCCTGGTCCAAGGCCGTTAACCCGGCTGATGCCGGACAGGCAGGCACGATCATGGTTGTCAGCATGTTCGCCGGGCTTATTTTGGCCATTGCCACGTGCTTTAAACCGCAATGGTCGCAGATGACAGCGCCTTTGTACGCGGCTTGCGAAGGACTTTTGCTGGGCGTATTGTCCGCGTATTTCGAGCGTTCCTATCCGGGCATTGTCGTGCAGGCCGTGGGCTTGACCTTCGGCGTGATGTTGGCCATGTTGATGGGATATAAAACCGGCTTCCTGCAAGCTACACCGGGTCTGCGCAAAGGCCTCATGATCGCCATGGGCGGGATCATGATCTTTTATCTGGTTGTCATGGTGGCGGGGTTTTTCCACGTCGCCCCTCCCGGGTTTCTTAACGGCAGCGGGCCTTTGGGCATTGCATTCAGTTTATTCGTGGTCGGGATCGCGTCCATGTCCTTGATCCTGGATTTTGACATGATCGAGCAGGGCGCCGGGCAGGGTTTGGAAAAGTATATGGAGTGGTACGGCGCTTTCGCGCTCATGGTCACCCTGGTGTGGCTGTACATGGAGATCTTGCGCTTATTGTCCAAATTACGCTCTCGTAATTAAGTAGCCACCCACCGTAACCTTAATTAAAAATCCCGTTGTGCTTGAGGCAGAACGGGATTTTTATTTGGTGTGGATCTTCTTTTTGTTGAATTCGTAGAGAATGTCCAGGCCAATGAGGATGAGGCCTAACGCGACCCAGG
>JACPXN010000056.1 GCA_016196515.1 Candidatus Omnitrophota bacterium
TAGCCACCCACCGTAACCCGAATTAATTAAGCCTGCCTACCGGCAGGCAGGGTTACGGTGGGTGGGTACTTAATTACTGACTATGAACAAGACAATGGACAAATTGGACGCTTTGGAATCGCAGAGCGTGTATATTTTGCGCGAGGCGTATCGTGAGTTCAAGTCGCTGGTCATGCTCTGGTCCATCGGCAAGGACTCGACCGTGCTTTTGTGGCTGGCGCGCAAGGCCTTCTTTGGCCACGTGCCTTTTCCGCTGGTGCACATTGACACCCATTACAAGATCCCGGAAATGATCCGCTACCGCGACACACTCGCCATGAAGTTCAAGTTGAACATGATCGTGGGCCAGAACACCGAAGCGCTCAAAGCCAAAAAGACATTTCCCGACGGCACCATTGACCGCATCGCCTGCTGCAAGGCCCTGAAGACCGACGCGCTTAAAAATACGCTGTCCGGTGCCTGGCCGCGCAAACGGCTGAATCTCAAAACCGGTCAGTATGAGACCGACACCAATACCGAGCCCTATACCGGTGTGATCGTCGGCGCGCGGGCGGACGAGGAAGGGAGCCGTTCCAAAGAACGCTATTTTTCTCCCCGCGACCGCAACAGCGACTGGGACGTGGGAGACCAGCCGCCGGAATTGTGGAACCAGTTTAAGACCGATTTCGCGCCGGGCACGCATATCCGTGTGCATCCTTTGCTGGACTGGACGGAATTGAACATCTGGGAATACATCGAACGGGAAAACGTCCCGATCACGAAATTGTATTTTGACCAGGGCAATGGCAAACGCTATCGTTCGCTGGGATGCTATCCTTGCTCGTTCCCTGTGGATTCCAAGGCAAAGAACGTGGCTGATATCGTGAAGGAATTAAGGGAGGGCAAATTCAAAAACATCGCCGAGCGTTCCGGCCGCGCCCAGGACAAAGAAGACAACGGCGGTTTGGAAACCTTACGGCGTGAAGGGTACATGTGAAATGAGGCCACAACTTACGGAACGATAGTGAACGTAAGTTGTAAGGCCGAATTTTATGCCCGAATGCTTCAGTCGGGCATCCAATTTCTGGATTCCCGATAAAAACATTCGGGAATGACAATATTATGAACGAACGCGAACAGATGAATGTGGTCATCGTTGGCCACGTGGACCACGGCAAAAGCACGCTGGTCGGCCGTCTTTTGGTCGATACCGGTTCTTTGCCCGAGGGCAAGGTGGAAGCGGTCAAAAAGCAATGTGAACGCAATGCCAAGCCCTTCGAGTATGCTTTTTTGCTCGACGCGCTCAAAGACGAGCAGGCCCAGGGCATCACCATTGACACGGCCCGCAGTTTTTTTAAGTCCGTCCAGCGTGATTACATCATCATCGACGCGCCGGGTCATATCGAGTTTTTGAAAAATATGATCAGCGGCGCGGCCCGCGCCGAAGCGGCCCTGCTTTTGATCGATGCCCATGAAGGCATCAAGGAAAATTCCAGGCGCCACGGCTATGTGATGCGTTTTTTAGGGATCAAGAACGTGGCCGTGTGCGTCAATAAAATGGACCTGGTCAAGTATGACCAAAAGGTTTTCAAACAGATCAAGGCCGATTACACCAAATTCCTCAATGAGATCGACCTAAAGCCGCAGAGTTTCATTCCCATCGCGGCTTTTCACGGTGACAATGTGGCGGCCGCCTCCAAGAACATGCCGTGGTATAGGGGGGCGAATGTTCTGGAAGTTCTGGACGGTTTTCCAAAACAGGCCCCTTTGCACGCGCAGGTGTTCCGCATGCCGGTCCAGGACGTTTACAAGTTCACCGAAGAGGGGGATGAGCGGCGCATCGTTGCCGGACGCGTTGAGTCCGGGACCGTGGGGGTGGGGGATGAGGTGGTCTTTTTGCCGTCGGGCAAAAAGAACCGCGTCAGATCCGTGGAATATTTTAATGGTCCTGTCCGTCAGCAGGCCTTTGCCGGGCAGTCCGCGGGCCTGACCATGGACACCGAATTCTACATACGTCCCGGCGAGGTCATGGTCAAGGCGTCGGAACAATTGCCGCAGGTCAGCCAGAAATTCAAGGCCAATGTGTTCTGGATGGGCAAGCAGCCCCTCATGCAGGGAAAGGTCTATAAGTTGAAGATCGCCACCCAGCAAGTGCCGGTCATGGTCGCCAAGATCAACCATGTTTTAAACGCGGCGGAATTGGCCTCGGCCCATAAGGACCATGTGAGCCGTCACGAGGTCGGGGAATGCGTTTTTGAGGCCATGAAACCCGTGGCCTTTGACCTTGCCCATGATATCGCGGCCACGGGCCGTTTTGTGCTCGTGGACCAATACGAGATCGCCGGCGGCGGCATCATTCTGGCGTCCGTTTTTGACGGTGATTCTTCCCTCAAAGAACACATCCGCAAACGCGAATACGGGTGGGAACGCAGCCAGATCACGCCGGATGACCGCGCCCAGAAATACGGGCATAAAAGCGCTTTTATCCTGATCACCGGCAAGATTGATACCGGTAAACAGCGCATTGCCAAGGACCTTGAAGAAGAACTGTTCAATTTGGGCAAGTCGGTGTATTTCCTGGGCGTTTCCAATCAGCTGGCTTTGGCGGCCCAGGACTCCAAAGACAAGGTTTTGGGCAAGTTCGAGCATTTGCAGCAGTTGGGGGAATTGGCCCATTTGATGACGGACGCGGGACTGGTCCTCATCACCAGCATTACGGACATCGATGACCATGAACTGGGGTTGCTCAAAACGCTCAATTATCCCAACCGCACCTTTGTGGTCAATGTCGGGGAAAACCGTTTTAACGCGTCCGATATCGATCTAAAGCTCGTTGAGAACGAGGACAGCGGCCAGGCCGTCAAGAAGATCGTGGACCTTTTAGTCAAAGCGGTTGTCTTGGACCCCGAATATATGATATGATGCTTGCCTGGTAAAGCGGACTTTAAGCCTGCCGGCAGGCAGGGAGGGGGACACATGCCTGAACGGATCTCTTTAGCGATCGACGGGAAAAAGTTGGATTGCCCGGTCATTGCCGGCACCGAGGGCGAGAAAGCCATTGATATCACCGAACTGCGCGCCGCCACCGGCTATATCACCATGGACCCGGGTTTCGGCAACACGGGCTCCTGCAAGAGCGCGATCACGTATTTGGACGGAGACAAAGGGGTCCTGCGCTACCGCGGCATTCCCATCGAACAATTGGCGGAAAAGTCCACCTTTGTCGAGACCGCCTACCTTTTGATTTACGGTCATTTGCCCCAGCCTAAGGAACTCGACGTTTTTTCCAGCGCTTTCAATGAGCATTCCATGATCCATGAGGACATGAAGAATTTTTTCAACGCGTTCTCCTCGAGCGCGCACCCCATGGCCATCCTGTCGGCCATGGTCTGTTCCATGTCCGCGTATTACCCGACCATGATCAAGGAAAACCCCAGCAAAGGGGACATCGACCGTATCGCCGTCCAGCTCTTGTCCAAGGTACGGACCATTGCCGCTTTTTCCTATAAAAAGTCCATCGGCGAACCGTTCGTCCATCCGCGCCATGATCTTAGGTATGTTCCCAACTTCCTGAACATGATGTTCTCTTCGCCCACCAAATCTTACAAGATCGTTGATGAGGTCGTGCAGGCGTTGAGGGTCCTTTTGATCCTGCACGCCGACCATGAGCAGAATTGCTCCACATCGACGGTGCGTTTGGTGGGCAGTTCCCACGCGAATTTGTACGCGTCCATTTCCGCCGGCATCTGCGCTTTGTGGGGACCTCTGCACGGCGGGGCCAACCAGGCGGTCATTGAAATGCTCCAGGAGATCCATGCCGACGGCGGCAAGGTGGACAAATACGTGGCCAGGGCCAAGGACAAGGCCAGCGGTTTTCGGCTCATGGGTTTCGGCCACCGTGTGTACAAGAATTTCGATCCGCGCGCCAGGATCATCAAACAAAAGGCCGACGAACTTCTCAATAAACTCGGCATCCATGACCCGCTTTTGGACATCGCCAAACGCCTGGAAGAGGCCGCGCTTAAAGATGAATATTTCGTTACGCGCAAACTTTATCCGAACGTGGATTTTTACAGCGGCATCATTCTGCGGACCATCGGCATCCCGCTGAGGATGTTCCCGGTCATGTTCGCCATCGGCCGTATGCCCGGCTGGATCGCGCATTGGAAAGAAATGATCGAAGACCCCGCCACCAAGATCGGCCGGCCGTCCCAGATCTACACCGGTGAGTCCAAGCACAATTATGTGCCGATCGAGAAAAGATAATGTAGAGGCGGGCCCCTGTGCCTGCCTGCCGGCAGGCAGGCCTGCCCGTATAGGACAAGGAGCGCATTGTGATTTCATTGATCCCAAAAGCAAAATTCAATAAAGACGCCGCGGTCATTTTGCTGA
The DNA here is from genome assembly GCA_016196515.1 of Candidatus Omnitrophota bacterium. Classification (GTDB taxonomy): domain Bacteria; phylum Omnitrophota; class Gorgyraeia; order Zapsychrales; family Fredricksoniimonadaceae; genus JACPXN01. Next base: position 4,372 of record JACPXN010000056.1, read on the forward strand.
CCGACGGCCAAAAACATCCCCGTTTGAAAAAAGGACTGGAGAAAGGGGACATTTTTCCCATCCTGGAGGGCAAGCGACTGTCCTTGTTCGTCGGTCTGGGCAAGGCACAGGAATTGTCGTTGACCGAAGTGCGCATCAATACCCGCAAGGCGCTGTTGTCGCCTTATATCAAATCCGCCCGGACCGTCGAAGTTGTGCCGCACGCCTGTGATGAAAACACGGTCAAGGCCGTCATCGAGGGCATCAGTATCGGGACCTATGTCTGGGACAAATACAAGAGCAGGCCCAAGGATGACAAGACCTTTAAAAACAAGCACATCATGATTGCCGTACCTGAAACAAAGGCACTGCGTCAGGCCGTGACCATTTGCGAAGGCGTGCGCTTGACCCGCGATCTGGTCAATGACAATGCCGATACCGTGACTTCCCAATATTTGGAGAAAACCGTCAGAGGGCTGGTCAAGGGAAAGAAGAATGTGTCCCTGCAGGTCCTTAATGAAAAAGAACTCAAGCGCCACGGGTTGAATTTGCATCTGGCTGTCAACCAGGGCAGTTGCAAAGAGCCAAAACTCATTATTGTCAAATATCACGGCGGTCCTAAAAACCAGCCCTACACCGCCATCATCGGCAAGGGCATGACGTTCGATACCGGCGGTTTAAATCTCAAATCCGGCAATCATATCGAGACCATGAGGATCGACATGAGCGGCGCGGGCGCGGCGTGCGGTATCCTGAAAAACGTTTTGGCCCTGGGGATCAGGAAAAACCTTTTGTTCGTTTTGAGCATCGCCGAAAACGCCATCGGTTCCGGGGCGTATAAACCGGGGGATGTCATTACCGGTTATGCCGGCAAAAGCGTTGAGATCGGCAATACGGACGCCGAAGGCCGTTTGGTATTGGCGGATGCTTTTGCTTATGTGGTCAAGAATTATAGGCCGGCCACGATCGTCGACATGGCCACCTTGACCGGCGCTTGCGTGGTGGCCCTGGGTTTTGATTATTCAGGCCTTTTTTCGAACAATGACGATCTGGCGCGCTCTCTGGTGCGCGCTTCCAATGATACGGACGACCGCGCCTGGCGCCTGCCTGTTTATCCGGAACTTAAAAGTTATATCAAATCACCCATCGCGGATTTGAAGAACACCAGTTCGGTGCGGGGTGGGGGCGCGTGCACGGCCGCGGAATTCCTCCGTCAATTCACCAATGACACGCCCTGGGCGCATTTGGACATTGCCGGCAGCGCTTACGTCGAGGGTCCCTGCCGTATGTATTACGGCCACGGGGCCACCGGAGCCGGGGTGCGGCTTTTGACGCATTATTTGTTGCACAATTAACCCGACGCATCGCGGCCTCATCGAGCGTTTCGGCAAATACTCGCGTTTTGCCTCTCCGGGTTTCAACTGGATCATCCCCTTGGTCGAGAACATGTACCAGGTCAACATCACCGAACAGCTGGTGAACGCGGAAACGCAGGAGATCATCACCAACGACAATCTGAATGCCAAGGTCGACGCGCAGGTGTATTTCAAGGTCAAGCCCGATGAACAGCATGTGAAAAACTGCCAGTACAATGTCGGCAATTATCAATGGCAGATCGTCAACCTGGCCCGCACGACGCTGCGCAACATCATCGGGACCATGACCCTCAAAAGCGCCAACAGCGAGCGCGGCCGCATCAATACGGAATTGCATACCATCCTGGAGCATGAGACCGCGGATTGGGGATTGGAGATCGTGCGCACGGAGTTAAAGGAGATCGATCCGCCCAAGGACGTGCAGGAAACCATGAACAAGGTCGTCAAGGCGGAGAACGAGAAGATCGCGGCGATCGATTTCGCCACGGCCACGGAAACCGCGGCCGACGGACAAAAACGCGCCGAGATCAAAAAAGCCGAAGGCATCAGGCAGGCCCGCATTTTGCAGGCCCAGGGCGAAGCCGAGGCCATCCGATTGGTCAATGAAGCGGCCGAGAAGTATTTCATCGGCAATGCCCAGCTGTTGAGGCGTTTGGAAACCGTTGAGAGGTCCTTGCAGAACAATGCCAAGATCGTTGTGCCCACGGGCAGTGAACTGGTCAACGTGATCGGGGAACTGGCCGGCGTTGTGCCCTTAAAGAAAAAAGAATAAGATCAAGGGGATTTATGAATTACCGCATTGAAACCGACAGCATGGGGGAAGTGAAGGTCCCGGCGGACAAATACTGGGGCGCGCAAACCCAGCGGTCTTTGGAGAATTTTAAGATCGGCTCTGATCAATTCCCGCCGGAATTCATCCGGGCTTTTGGGATCTTGAAAAAAGCCGCGGCTTTGGTCAACCAGGAGTTGGGGCTTTTGCCCGCGGACAAGGCGAAATGGATCGTTCAGGCCGCGGATGAGGTCATGGAAGGCAAACTCAACGCGCATTTCCCTCTGGTCGTCTGGCAGACCGGCAGCGGCACCCAGATGAACATGAACGCCAATGAGGTCATTGCCAACCGCGCTATTGAGATTTCCGGCGGGGTCATGGGCAGCAAAAAACCCATTCACCCCAACGACGACGTCAACAAGGCCCAGTCTTCCAATGACACCTTTCCGACGGCCATGCACATCGCCGCGCTGGAAGATATTCACCGGTGTTTGGTCCCCATGGTTAAAAAGCTGCGCGATGCTTTGCAGAAAAAATCCGCGGCATTCAAGGACATCATCAAGATCGGCCGCACCCATTTGATGGACGCGACCCCGTTGACCTTGGGGCAGGAAATGTCCGGTTATGTCCAGCAATTGACCAATGGTCTGGAGCGCATCGATGCGGTTTTACCGCGTTTGTATGAACTGGCTTTGGGAGGTACGGCCGTCGGGACGGGCTTAAACACCCATCCGCAGTTCGCCGTTAAGGCCGCGGCAAAGATCGCACAGATCACCGGTCAGCCCTTTAAAACAGCCCGTAATAAATTTGAGGCCCTGGCCGGTCAGGATGCCCTAGTGGAATTAAGCGGTGCTCTGAACACCCTGGCCGTATCGCTCATGAAGATCGCCAATGACATCCGTTGGCTTGGGTCCGGGCCGCGTTCGGGAATAGGGGAATTGCATTTGCCGGAAAATGAACCGGGCTCTTCCATCATGCCGGGCAAGGTCAACCCGACCCAATGCGAGGCCATGACCATGGTCTGTGTTCAGGTGTTCGGCAATCACATGGCCGTCACTTTCGCCGGTGCCGGCGGTAACTTTGAACTCAACGTCTACAAACCGGTCGCTATTTTTAATGTCCTTCATTCCATGCGTTTGTTGGGCGATGCTTGTGCCAGCTTCACCGACCGTTGCATTGTTGGTATCGAACCCAACCTCGCTCATATCCGAAAAAATCTTGATCAGTCGCTCATGCTCGTGACCGCTTTGAATCCGCATATCGGTTATGATAACGCGGCCAAGGCCGCAAAGAAAGCCCTTGCCGAAGGCACGACCCTCAAACAAGCCGTTGTCGCGCTGGGTTTGCTAAACTCTGAAGAATTTGACCGCCTCGTCCGTCCGCAGGACATGATCGAACCCAAGATTTAGATTTTTACATGTCCACGCTCTCTTTTCAAACATCCGCCATCGCCATCACCCAGATATTCGCCATGGGGGCGGTGGGTTATTTTTTGGTCCGCCGGAAGGTCATGAATGAGGACGGACTCAAGCTCCTGGCTTTCCTGACTGTCAACATCCTGTTCCCGCTGTTTATTTTTGTCCAGATCATCCTCCATTTTGATCCGTCCCGGATGCCGTTCTGGTGGGGGTATCCGCTCATCAATATGGCCCTGATCGCGGCTGGTATGGCGGCCACGGCCATTGTGTTCGGCTTTTCACGCAGACGTCCGCCGGATGAATTCCTGGCGGCCTCCTCCTTGCACAACGCGGGGTTTATCCCTTTACTCATGGCCATGGCTTTGCCGCTGGGTGCCGCCGCAGGCAAGGTGTACGCGGCGGTGATTATGTCCATCATCGGTTTTGACCTGTGTTTATGGTCGCTGGGTGTGTGGCTGTTGACCCGCCGGGACAGGCCGCGCATGGAATTAAAGAATATGTTCAACCCGCCGCTTTTGAGCATGCTCGCGGCGATCATTATCGTTTTAGCCGGAGGGCAGGGGTTTTTTACGGAAACCCTGCTCAAACCCGTTGGGATCATGGGCGATTCTGCCATGGGCATTGCCATGCTCACCATCGGTGGGAATTTGGCCATGACGGATTTTATCCGTATCCGTCCCCGGCCTGTCACCGGGGTTGTGCTGATCAAATTGGTGCTTGTTCCCATGTTTGCTTTGACGGCCTTACTTTTCTTGCGTTTAGGGCCCATCATGAGTTTTGTGGTGATGTTGCAGGCCTGTATGCCGACATCGGTCACGTTGTCCATTATCGGACGGCATTACGGCACCAAGAACCAGGAATTCATTAATCAGGGTATTTTTTTCACCCATTTGTTGTGCGTTGTTACGCTGCCTGTTTTCTTAGGACTGTACGGGAAGTGGGTGCATTGATGGCCCAAGTCATCGCCACCAATAAAAAGGCGTATCACAATTTCAACCTCCTGGAAAAGTGGGAATGCGGCATCGCGCTCGTCGGGCCGGAGGTAAAATCCTTAAGGGCCGGCCATGCCAGTTTTACCGACGCTTTCGCCCACGCGGACAAGGGCGAACTGTTTTTGTATAACCTGCACATCAACCCGTATGAGCAGGCCAGTTTCATGAACCCGGACGTCGACCGGCCGCGCAAATTGCTTTTGCACAAAAGAGAACTGGAGCGCGCCGTCGGGCTTTTGTCGCGCACAGGCCTGACGCTGGTGCCGACGAAGATCTATTTCAACAGCCGGGGGATCGTGAAAGTGGAGATCGCTCTGGGACAGGGCAAGAAACTTTACGACAAGCGCGAAGACATCAAAAAACGCGAGATTAAGCGCGACATGGACCGCGCCATCAAAGGGCGTAAAGCCCCGTAGGGGCCACGCCCCTTTACGGGGCACAAACGATAATTTGATTTAACAGCGGGTTTGCCGTATACTTGTTTTATCCGCATTTCGTTCTTTTCTATAGGGGGTGACTTGGTCTCGACTTGTGTTGTTCGGGTATGGGTTGCGTGCCGGGGAAGTCTGGTAGGCCTCGACAAAAATCCAGGCACAATTAAACGCAAACGACTACAACGTCGTCGCAGAAGCCGAGGGCATTTTGGCCCAGGCTGATGCTGCTGTCTTAGTCTAAAACGACTAAGCCCTTTTGTCGGCCCCGCCCGCGGGTCGGCAAAAGGTCACTGGCGGGCTGGTCCTGTGGTTTTGCCTTCAGCCGCGGGATGAGATCTTGAGGGCTGGTCCCAAAATGAGCCTGTTTGCCGG
>JACPXN010000040.1 GCA_016196515.1 Candidatus Omnitrophota bacterium
AAGAACACCCACGGCGGGGGTTTGGGTAAACTGTCCGCGACCTTGATCGCCTGCCCCAGCAAACTAAAAACCCCGCCCACCAACTGGAACGGCAGGGTCAATAAAGCACAACCGCCCTGGGTCAGGCACAACAACAGCAAAATAACGATGAGCGGTCTTAATTTAATAAGATCTCCGTTTCAAAAGACCGGCCGGTCAATACCATTTTCATACCCAAAGCTCTGAGCGCCTCCAGCCCCTTTAACGCAGGGACCACGACCTGCCGGGAATTGAACATCCACAATTTGGCGGACTGGGCCTGTGCCTGGTACTGGGCGGCCAGGACGTCCAACTCGTCGCGCTGGGCCGTACCGGTCTTGATGTCGTCGCGCAGGGCCTGGACCGACTGACGGAGATTTTCAATGGCGCCGGGCGTCACCGAAGGATCTTCCTGGGAAACATCGGCAGCCGGCCCCGCCGCAGGCGGGGCAGGCTTGGCCTCTAACTCCTCGATCTTGTGTTCAGCCAGCGTCAACTCCACGGTTTTAGCGGCAATGGCCCGGGTGATCGCCTCTTTTTTGGTTTCGCTTTCCTGCTTGAAAACCGAGGCGGTCGTGACCTGGGATGACATATATTGATCCGTCCATTCCAGCAATTCCCGCAGGCGTTTGGCGAACACATCCAAGCGCACGAACGCCACGGCATTGGCCTTGTCCGACACAGACAAGCCAAAAGCGCGCGCGGTTTTGTCCGCCCCCAAAGAACGCGACGCGTCGGCGGTCGTATCAATGGATTTCTTCAACAATTGGCGGGTGGAAGAAAAAACCAGGTAATCGCCGATGAAACAATACCCGGGATCCATATTGGGCCCCAAAGGCACGGGCGCGTAACGGATCTTGACTTGGGAATGGTCCTCCTCGAGAACGGGCACCAGGGGATTGCGGGTCAATCGGGCCAAAAGATCTTCGGTTTTGGTCCGGTCTTTGACTTTCAAAAAAACCAAAAAACGCGGATAAGGGAACATGCCCGTCGTGTCCACGTCGGTCAAATACCCTCCCGCCTCATTGCCCAACAGCGGCAGGACGTCGGATTCGATCTTGACCCCCCAACGTTTCTCCAGACGGCGTTTGAACCCCCGGGCCTGCTCCTGTACGGACGGCGGCAGGGCCTGCGCCTGCTCGCGCAGACGCTCCCACGCTTGCTTAAAATCATAGCAAGCCCCCCATTGGTAGGCAATGACACCCGGAGGGACGAATTGGACGGGAGGTTGTTCCGACGGCGGACAGGACAGGGCCTTGCGCGCCTCCGGGTTCATCAATGCCGGATCAACGCCCACGATCAATTTCCAACGGTTGACCTCGCCGGGCAAAAAAGAAAAACCGTAGGACCCAACACCGGTGGTCCGCGCGGACATTTCTTCAAGGTCCTGCGCTTCCCACGCGGCCGCCCGCTGTTTTAAAACACCGTTCAAAGACCGGGCATTGACATAAAAAAATCCTTGTCCGGCAGGATACGCCCGGCCGGCGACAAAAGCGAAATTCCCGTCGGAACCAAGCCCCGGCGCTTTCTTATGGTACACATCGACGACTTTCTCAAGGATCGATGAATCGCCGGACGCTGCCACAAGAACATCACCCAGGCGTACGTATTGAAAAACGACATTTTTCTTTTTCACGTTCACCGTAATGATCGCCACACCTTTATACTCGCGGCGCAAGGTCGCCGCCTCATCGCCCCACTGGGCCCAGAAACGGCTGACGATCTCGGCCGCATGCACCGACGGTTCAAGACGCAGGGCGAACAAAAACCCTGCCCCGCCTGCGGCGGGGCCTCCATCCTCATAAAACCCAAAAGCGATCTCTTTGCCAAAAATGATCCGGGCCCATGGATTTTGGATGAACGCATGGATCGCGTTTAAGGATTCTTCGACCCGCTTCACCCGGGGCTGCGAGACATTGTTGCGGACAAGGACCTTGGGGACATCAATGGCGGAAATATTTTTCCAAAAGGAAGATCCGCCCACCTTTGTGATATTCTGCGCGACATGGTCCAAACGGGCGTAAAACACGGGCTGGGACGGGAACACGTCCTGCATAGCGACCCTTTTGCCGTACACCAACAACAGGAACATTCCGATCGCCAAGACCAGAACGGCCAAAACCGCCAGCCCTATTTTTGTGTTCCGTTCCATCGTCATATCTTGAAAAACATTTTTGCGTTGGCGTTGACCATGTCCAGAACGATCGCCTCGTCCTTATTTTTCAAACGGCTCAAAGCCGCCCATGCCCTTAAGACATCCCTGGGTTCGGCGTCAAAGGGCTGTGGCCCATTATAACGCACAGGACTGTCCGTCTCAACAAGGATCCGTTCCAACGGCGCATGGGCCATGGCCTCGCGCGAGGGCGGACTATAGGCGACGCTGGGGCCGGTTGAAACATAATAGCCGGCCTCCAATATCCCATCGAGAATGTCCAAAGGCCCGCTGTACCAGTGGAACAATGCCCGGCGGACCCGGGCGGCCCTGGTCATGGCCAAACAGTCGCCCCAAGCGCCGCGGCTGTGAATGATGAGGGGAAGATCAAACTCATTGGCCATGTCCAAATGGACCAGAAACGACGCTTTTTGCCTGTTGCGTTCGGCCTCATCCTTGCGCGCCTGCTGATACCAATAATCCAGGCCCGTTTCCCCGACGGCAACGGCATGGGACAAATGCGCGCGCATGAACGCTTGCGCTTCCAGGGACTCTTGGGCCTTGATCATGCCGGCCTCTGGCCCTATCGGGCCAACGGCCCGGAGGGGATGGACGCCGAAAGCCGGATGAATGCGGGGCCGGGACCGGGTCTTGGCAAGATCCGCTGTTTTTTGCATGGAAGCCAGATCCACACTCACGGCAACGATATCGCTGACGCCGGCCGCATCCGCCCGCTTCAAGGCCCCGCCGCAATCGGTGAGTTGATCAATATGCGCGTGGGTGTCAATGATCGGCATCGAGGATGAATGTCACGGGACCGTCATTGACCAAGGCCACATCCATCATGGCGCCAAAACGGCCGGAGGCGACGGTCAGTTTGGAATTCTTTAACCGCGCGACAAAATGTTCATAAAGTTTTTCGCCCTGTTGAGGGTCGGCCGCCGCGTCAAAGGAAGGCCGCCGGCCTTTGCGGCAATCGCCGTACAGCGTGAACTGGGGCACGACCAAGAATCCCGCGTTCGCGTCCCGGGCAGAGAGATTCATTTTTCCGCCGCTGTCTTCGAAAACGCGCAGTTCCAGGACCTTGTCCACCAAACGGTCGGCTTCGCAAGACGTATCGCCTTTGGCAATGGCCAGAAAGACCAATAAACCTTTGCCTATACGGCCCACGGTCTCACCGTCAACAATAACGCGGGCCTCTTTCACCCTTTGAAGGACAATACGCATATAATTGTTAAATAATTATAGGGTCGTACCCACCCAGCGTCAACCAAATTGACATCAACGGTTGTTTGTGTTAGAAAACACGATATGGACTTAGAAGAACTTTTAAAAGGCTATTCCTTCCCGCAGGATGTGATCGGCGTTTTGACCGCCTCCGGCATCACAAAGCTCTATCCTCCCCAAATCGAAGCGATCAAAAAAGGCGTGCTGGACAAAAAGAACTTGGTCATGGCCATGCCCACGGCCGCCGGAAAGACCCTCATCGCCGAACTGTGCATGTTAAGGTCCATTCTACACGAGAACGGCAAATGCCTGTACATAGTCCCCCTCAAAGCCCTGGCCGGCGAAAAATACCACGACTTCAAGGACAAATACGAAAAACTCGGGATCAAGACCGGCATCGCCACCGGCGATTTGGATTCTCCAAGCAAATACTTAAACAAATACCAGATCCTCATCGCCACGGCTGAAAAAGTGGATTCGCTCTTGCGCGCCAGGTCCGGAGGACTTATCCCCAACCTGTCCGTCGTAGTCCTGGACGAAATTCATTTCATCAACGACGAAAGCCGCGGGCCCACGCTGGAAATTCTCACCACCCGTATCCGGCAGATGAAACCGGACATCCAGGTCCTGGCCTTGAGCGCCACCATCAGCAATGCCAAAGAGATCGCCGGCTGGCTTGATGCCGAGTTGGCCTGCAGCCAATGGCGGCCCATCCCCCTCAAAGAGGGCGTGTACTACAATGAACGCATCCTGTTTGACAATGATTCCATCCGCATCGTCAAGGAAGAAGGCCCGGATGACCTCAACAAACTCACCCTCGACACCCTGCGCGGCGGCGGGCAGGTGCTGGTCTTCGTCAATTCCAGGCGCAGCGCGCAGGCCTCCAGCCGTGGACTGTGCGGGTCATCGTCGGCTGTCTTAAAACCCGAAGAAAGAAACCTGCTCAAAGACCTGGCCAAACAGATCGCGGAAGATCCCAGCGCCACCAAGGTGTGCAAAAAACTGGCGGACACCGTGGCCCAGGGCGCCGCGTTCCACCACGCGGGGCTGACCCCCAAACAAAGAACGCTCATCGAGGAACATTTCAAAAAGAACATCATCAAGGTCATTTGTTCAACTCCGACACTGGCCGCGGGGGTCAATCTCCCGGCCCGGCGGGCCATCATCCGCGACTGCAAACGTTATGCCAGCGGGCTGGGATCGGTCTATATCCCGACCTTCGAATACAAACAATGCGCGGGCCGCGCCGGACGGCCGCAATACGATGATCACGGCGAAGCCGTGCTCATGGCCAAATCCCTGTCCGAACAAAATACCCTGTTCGAAAGATTCATCCTCGCCAAACCCGAACCCATCACCTCAAAACTGGGATCTGAATCGGCGCTGCGCATCCACGTCCTGTCCTCCGTCGCCGCCGGATACGTGCATGACATCGAGGGCATGTTCGCGTTCTTAAGCCATACCTTTCTGGCCTATCAGCATCGCGGCATCGATCTCATCGGCCTGGTCGGAGAAATTTTCGACTTTCTGCACCGCAACGGGTTTGTTGACAAAAGCGGGTTTAGGTTTTTCACCACACCGTTGGGTAATACCACCAGCCGCCTGTACATCGACCCTGTCACGGCGCTCACCCTGCGCGATGGTTTAACAAAAATCCATAAAGGCAAGTCCTTCTCGCCGTCGGGTCTTTTGCATCTGATGGCCTGCTGTCCGGACAGCGAACTGTTAAGTGTGGGTAAAAATGACCACGACGAACTTGAAGGGCTGGCACAAAAATTGGAAGATGAATTAGTCATGACCGCGGACGACCTGCCCCTGCTGCAGGACGCTTACGCGTTTTACGCGACCTTAAAGACCATGGGAATGATGGACCGATGGATCAACGAGGAAAAGGAAGAGACGATCTGCGATGATTTCGGGGTCGGCCCGGGCGATATTTACCGTCACGTCGAATCCATGGGATGGCTTTTGTACGCGGCGGGCATGATCGCCGGACTCAACCACTTCAAGGACCTGACCTTTGTCCTGGAGGATTTGCGCAGCCGCGTCAAATACGGCATCCGGGAGGAGCTGCTGGAATTGGCCAGTTTAAAAGGGGTCGGCAGGATCCGGGCACGGCAACTGTTCAAGCACGGCTACCACAAACTCGAGGATCTCAGATCCGCCACCGCCGGACAGATCAGCGCCGTCAAGACCATCGGTAAGGTGCTCGCCGACGACATCATGGCGCAGTTAAAATAGGCCCCTTATCTTTCATTGGACCATAAGCCGCGTTTGGCCTTGCGGGCTTCCTCGAACCATCGTTTGAATTCACGGGCATGGCGGACATTGGGCGGTATGGTCAAGGGATACGCATACCCTTGGCGGATGATCTTTTCGTTCACAAAGGTGCCATCGGGCAAATAGAGATACGCCAACAATCGCCCATACTTGTCGCGTTCTTCAACGTCGAATTCCAAGCGCACCTGCTGTCCTGCCAATAAGGACCGCGCGAAGGTGGCTGCCTCCCTGCCCATGGCCAATTGCGTTCTTCCGTCGCTATGCCGGCGCCGGACATCCCGTAGCAATTTGTCATTGTCATGCGCTTCCGGCGCGTCAATGCCGACCAAACGCACGCGCTCGCCATTGTCTAATTTGATCGTGTCCCCGTCATAAACGTACGTAACACGATGCCGCCCTACCCCGCCTATGGTGGGGTGCTCGAGGACAGGTTGGTGGAACGCAAATAGCGACACCAAAACCAGGGCCAGCCCGCCAGCGGCGAATTTTGTCCAATGTCCCGCCATGGCGGGACCCCGAAGAAAGCGGGGTTTCCGTCTCATGTCAAGAACCGGGCCGAGCGTAAATGCCGCTCCAGATGAAAGACCAGAAAATGGTTAAGGACGTATTTTAATTCTTTCCTGATGGACAACGCGAGGGCAAGCCGCAGGACCGCGGGCCACGGACTTTTCTGGATGTGCAGGATGGAGGCCACAGCACCCCTGGAAATGGCCACCGTTTCTCCCGATGCGCCCTGGCAGGACGGACATAAAAGCCCGCCGTGCTTCAAACTGAACCGCGCTGTCCCCTGGATCATATTCGGACAGCGCACGCAATTTTCCAGATGGGGCCTGAACCCCGACAGGGACAGGATCTTGATCTGGAACGCGTGCACCAATTTTCCGGTATCATGCGCCGTCTGCAGGGACTTGAAAAAATCCTGCATGAGCCGGTAGATTTCCGTGTTCTCTTCCTCGGCAGGCATCAGGGCGTCCACCAATTCTAAAACGTAGCTGGCCGCGGTCATTTTTTTAAGGTCCGCGCGCAAAGGATAAAAATACTCCTTCATGTCGCAATGGCTGACGAGATGGATATCGGAATGGCGATGCTGGTAATAGACGAGGTCATTGACGGAAAAACGGTCCACGCTGGAGCCGAATTTCCCGGGGTCTTTGCGGATACCTTTGAGCACGCCCTTGACCTTGCCGAAATCAAGGGTGAAAAACGTGGCGATGCGGCTGGTCTCGCGGAAATCAAAACTTTTGAGAACGATGCCTTCGGTCTTGGCGATCATACTTAAAATTATCGCAAAACCAGCATGGAAATCCAGGGCTTTGTGTTATAATTCAAATGATGTACAAGCCATTTTACTCCCTCAAAGAAAGCCCCTTTAACATCACCTCCGACCCTTTCTTTTTTTTCGCCAGTTCCCGTCATCAGGAGGCCTTCGCTCATTTGCAATACGGTATTGAATCGCGCAAAGGAATCATCGTCGTGACCGGGGAGATCGGCACCGGCAAGACCACCCTGTGCCGTACCCTGCTCAACCGCCTCGACGACAAGATCAAGACCGCGCTCATCCTGAACCCCAACTTCAGCGACCTGCAATTGCTGCAGATGATCATCCGGGACCTAGGGATCGACTGCCCTGCCAAAGGCAATAAACTCGACCTGGTCGGTGCCATCACCTATTTTCTCATCAAACAATCGTGCCAGGGCAACAATGTGGCCGTGGTCATCGACGAATGCCAAAACCTCAACGTCCGCCAGCTGGAACAGATACGCCTTTTGTCAAACCTGGAAACCGAAAAAGAAAAACTCCTGCAGATCATCCTGGTGGGACAACCGGAACTCTTAAAAAAACTGCAAGACCAGGGCTTAAGGCAATTGAACCAAAGGGTGGCGGTGCGCTATCACATTCTGCCTCTGGACAAAAACGAGATCGCCGGTTACATCAACCACCGCCTCAAAACCGCCGGTGGCGATCCTAAATTGAAATTCACCCCCGATGCGGTGGACATGATCTACAGTTATTCCGGCGGCACGCCGCGGCTCATCAATATTTTGTGCGACCGCGCCCTTTTGGCGGGATTTGTCGGTAATACCTTTTCCATTACGACCGATGTCATCCGTCAAAGCGCCAAGGAAGTCCTTTTAACTGTATGAGCATCATCCACGACGCCCTTAAAAAAGCGCAGAACGGCCTTCAGGATAAGACCCCTCCCCCGCCCCGCCCCGGCGGGGCGAAGCCGTTGACCGTTGCCCCCGCCGTTCTTATCCTGTTGGCCGCGGCTGTATTGACGGCGGGATATGTATACCGGCAAGGCGCCCCGTCACCGGTCCCGTATTCCTCTGTGCCCAAAATAGAACCTCTACCTCTCCTCGAACCCAAGGCAGAACCAAGGCCTGAACATGCCGACACGCTGAATATTCACGGCATTATGTCAGACCCCAACGGCAATGTTGTCCTGATCGATAACGGGATCTACGCCGAGGGCGATGAGGTGCAGGGCGTCAAGATCATCAAAATAAGTCTTGATGGGATCGTGATCTTAAAAGACGGAAAAGAAGAAACCATCCGGGTAGGACAGCATTGACCTTCAACCAGCCATCAAGGACCGGATGGCCCGGGTGATGAGGTCCCTGGGGACATTGGCGACAACGCCCACGCGGCCGATGCTTTGGACGAGAACAAAACGGTTGCGGCCGGCGACAAATTTCTTGTCATGGCGCATGTGGTCCAGGATATCAGGCAATCTCACCTTTTCGATCTTTTCAGGCAAACCAATGGCGGTCAATAAGGCATTCAGGCGCCCGGCATCACGGGGCGCCAACCCGCTGACCGCGCAGGAAATTTCCGCCGCCACCCGCATTCCCAACGCCACACTTTCCCCGTGATGATACCGGTCGAAATGGCCGGCCGCTTCCAGGGCATGTCCGAGTGTATGACCGAAATTCAAAATGGTCCTTAAACCCCTGGTTTCTTTCTCGTCGCGGGAAACCACATCGGCCTTGATCCGGCTGGAACGCTGGACCACATGGGTCAGGGCTGCGGCATCGCCTTTGAGAAGTTTTCTGTAATTCTTTTCGATATAGGCAAAGAATTTTGCGTCGGCGATGACGCCGTATTTGACCGCTTCGGCCAAACCGTTTTGGATCTGGCGCCTGCTCAACGTGGCCAGCACCCTGGTATCGCTCACAACAAGCCTGGGCTGATAAAAAGCACCCACCAGATTCTTGCCGTATTTCAGGTCAATGGCTGTTTTGCCGCCGATGGAAGAATCCACCTGGGCCAATAATGTCGTCGGGACCTGGACATAGGGTACCCCACGCTTGTAAATGGCCGCCACAAGCCCGGCGAGATCGCCGATGACCCCCCCGCCCAAAGCAATGATGAAGATCTTCTTGTCCACGTCATAAGCCGCGATCCGTTCGATCAGACGCAAAGCGCACGCCGCGCTTTTACTCGCCTCTCCCTCGGGGACATGAAACGCCTTGACCGTGTATCCGGCTTTGCGCAAAGAGGCGGCCAAGGCCGCGCCGTGCAAACGCTCGACCAGCAAATGAGAAACGATCACGGCGTCCTTCCCCAGACCCAAACCCCTGATATGGCGCGGGAAATCTTTAAGAATGCCGCGGCCGATGATGACATCGTAACCGTTTGTTTTTAACCGGACCCGCACTCTGGTGATCATATTTTGATCCCTAATAAATACCCCAAGCGGCTGATCAAAGGATAAACGAATTTTAACATGCCCATCTGGATGAGCACAACCACGATCAACAATCCGAACGGTTCAAGTTGCCCATAAAAATAAGCTGCCCGGCGGGGCAAGAGCCCGGCCACGACGCGCGAACCGTCCAAAGGCGGTATGGGGATCATGTTAAAAACAGCCAGCATCAGATTGAACAGAATCCCCCACCCGATGATATGTGAAAAACCCGATAACGGCGGCCATGCGT
>JACPXN010000045.1 GCA_016196515.1 Candidatus Omnitrophota bacterium
GTCCCTGGTGGCGGGGAGGAGAGGACGGCTTGGCGGGCAAACCTGAGACAGACCAGGTTTCAACCGGGCAAGGCGACCACCCACAGATGGTTGACGTCCACGAGATGGCCCGGATCCTTCGGGTGCCGGTTTCCTGGCTTTACAAAAAGACGCGGCTTAATGAAATCCCGTGTGTTCGGGTTGGCAAGTACCTCCGTTTTGAACCCCAGAGGGTCATCGCGCACTATCGAGACCACTATCGGCCAGGAGAACCGTCAAGTGATGGGGGTGAGTGAAGTCAGCTTAGAGAAAAAAGGCCTGGATAATAATTGCTTTCTCGGTATACTTCCCACCCTGCTGAGGAGGTGAGGAGTTATGGCACGCGGAACAATCGCTTGGCGATGTTGGATCTGTGGAACAAGCTCCACGAAAGGCTCCTGTCCCCACCCAGGGGCCAAATACTATATTGCCTATCGGCTCGGTCCTGAGCAGAAGTGGGAACCGGTCAGCCGCAACAAGAAGGAGGCAGAGTTGCGCTTGGCCGAGATCATGACGGAACTCAGGCGAGGGACATTCCGACTCTTAAAGCCGATCTTCTTTAAGGAGTTTTCAGAGCGGTGGCTCAAAGACTACGCCGTACTTTCGGTGAAGCCCTTAACTTTACGGTTCTACCGAACCATGGTGAGGAGTTACTTGAATCCTGCTCTTGGCAACCTCCTTCTATCCCAGATCACCCCCCACCGGATCCAAAGCCTCCTCGCTTCTTACCAGAGGGAGCGGCACCTGTCTGCGAAGACTCTAAGATGCTTGCTGACTACCCTAAAGACCATGCTCAAACACGCCAAGCAATGGAACCATCTCAGGGAAAATCCTGCTGAGGGGGTCAAGCCACCCAGGCTGGAGGAAAGGGAAATGGACTTCCTCCATCCAGGGGAGATCCAGCTTCTGTTGAAACACTCCGACGAACCCCATCGGACGCTCTTCTTGACAGCCATTCTCACGGGGATGCGACGAGGGGAGCTGCTCGGCCTCCAATGGGGGGACATCGACTGGCACAACAACCTGATCCACGTCCGCCGCAGCCTCTACTGGCAGACCCAGGAGGAGCTTGCGGAACACAATGACACCCGGATGGGAAAGTGGCGCTTCTCCACTCCGAAGTCCAAGAACTCGGTTCGCAGGAGCGTGATGTCCCCAAAGCTAAGGGAGGCTCTGGAGCTGCATCAGATAGCCTCTCCCCGGAGCCAATACGATCTGGTTTTCTGCACCAAAGACGGCCAACCTATTCACGCTGAAAACATGCTCAGGCGGGAGTTCTTTCCCGCCTTAAGGCGGGCAGGATTGCGCAGGATCCGGTTCCACGACTTAAGGCACACCTACACAACCCTTCTGATCGCCCAAGGAGAAAACGTCAAGTTCATCCAGTCCCAGCTAGGGCATGCTTCCATCGAAACCACCCTGGACCGGTACGGGCATCTCCTCCCCGAGGCTCACGGCCAAGTAGGGGAGAGGCTGGACGCGCTGGTCTTCGAGTGCGACAATGGTA
>JACPXN010000036.1 GCA_016196515.1 Candidatus Omnitrophota bacterium
AGGAATGGTCGTTGCCGTCAAATGGCTCGGCCATTTGGATGATCGGCTCTCCCGATGGCACAGGCGTGCGAAACGCGGGCACGATAGTCTCATTCATGGCCGCCAAAAGCCCTTCATATTCATCGTCGGTTTCGTAGCGCACCCGCAGCAAACTGACGATCAGGCCTCTGGCCCCATCGCCGGGAGCATCAGATAACAAAAATTGTCCCAACCGATAAGCATTGCTTTTATCCAAGGTCTGCCCGGATAAAAGGTGAATGCAAATGTCCTGTACAAAATCCGGGGCATCCGAAGCCAGAGCCTTAACCAAAAGCCGGGGGTCTTTTAAAGCGCCCGGCACAGGAAAAATCTGTTCTAAAACTTCCTCTTGCGGGGTCATGCCTTTGTAAAAAAGCCCGGCAAAAAAAGCGCCGGCAGACGCGGGCGTCACCTTGTCCGCTTTAAAGTCTTCCACGATCTCTTGGGCCAATGGACCGCTTAAGGGCTTACTGCCCCTCTTGCCAACCCCCACGGTCCTGATACCCCGGCGGATGGCGTCTTCTCTAATATCCAAAACAATGGCCATAAGGCCCAATTATACTAGATTTGCATAAAAAGTAAATTTAGTTATAATAGCGCGTTATGAAAATCGGCTCCTTAACCATCGACAAACCGCTGTGCCTGGCGCCCATGGAAGACGTGACGGAAATGCCGTTTCGCGTCATCTGCAAACGCCTGGGCGCGGACATCGTGTACACGGAATTCACCTCTTGCGAGGGCATTATCCGCGACATCCCCCGCATCATGGAAAAAATAGAGATCTGCGATGAGGAGCGGCCGGTGGCCATCCAGATCTTCGGCGGACGGCCCGAGGCCATGTCCGACGCGGCCCAGGCCATTGAACGCCTCAAACCCGATTTTATCGACGTCAATTGCGGATGCTGGGTCAAAAATCACGTGGCGCGCAATGAAGGCGCCGGGCTTTTGCGCGACCTTACTCTGTTCGAGGCCATTGTCAAGGCCACGGTCAAAGCCACGAAATTACCGGTCACGGTCAAAACGCGCTTAGGGTGGGACGAGGAGAGCATCGTCATCACCGACGTGGCCAAAATGGTCGAGGATACCGGCGCGCAGGCACTCACCTTGCATTGCCGCACCCGCGCCCAGGCCCATAACGGTCTGGCCGACTGGTCGTGGCTCGAGAAGGTCAAAAAAGCCGTCAAGATCCCCGTCATCGGCAACGGGGACATCGCCTCCCCCGAGGACGTCCAAGCCATGTTCGCGACCGGATGCGACGGGGTCATGATCGGCCGCGGCGCCATCGCCAATCCCTGGCTCTTCAAACAAACCAAACATTATTTGACAACCGGATCTCATTTGCCGGAACCTTCCGTCGAAGAACGCCTGCAGACCTGCATCGAACATTTGAAACTCAACGTCGCTTACAAAGGCGAAAAAGGCGGGGTCATCACCTTCCGCAAACATTACGCGGGCTATCTCAAAGGCCTGGCGAACATTGCCCAAGTACGTATGGAATTAATGCAATATGTTTTGTTCAACGATGTGGTCATGTGTTTGAATCGATATATTGCCGACACCCCCGTAGGGGTTCGATTCATCGAACCCATTATGCGGGCGCGATAAATCGCGCCCCTACAGATTATGAAAACTTTCGACGTCATCACCATCGGCTCCGGCGGCGGGGCCAAGATCACCTCTCCGGCGGCCTCCATGGGCCTCAAGGTCGCGGTCATTGAAAAAGACCGCCTGGGCGGCACATGCCTGAACCGCGGATGCATCCCCTCTAAAATGCTCATTCATCCGGCGGACGTGGCCCTGGGCATCAAAGAAGCCCGCAAGTTCGACCTGCGCAATGACCCCAACTTCACGGTGGATTTCGCCAAACTCGTCACCCGCATTTCGCAGACCGTGGACAATGATTCCGACAAGATCGCGGCCAGTTATGCTAAACACCCCAACATCACTCCCATCAAAGGCGAAGCCAAATTCATCGATAACAAAACCATCGAGGTCAACGGCGAACGCATGACAGCGCCGAAGATCTTCATCGCCGTTGGCACGCGTCCCCATATCCCTGATATCCCGGGCCTGGCCGGAACGCCTTTTATGACCAGCACCGAGGCGCTGCGCAGAACAATCTTGCCCAAAAGCATGATCATTTTAGGCGGCGGATATATCGCGGCTGAACTGGGCCATGCTTATGGAGCGCTGGGAACCAAAACGTGTTTTCTGGTGCGCTCCTCCATGCTGCGCCGCGAGGACGCCGAAGTGGCCGCTGAATTTGTCCGGGTCTTTTCCCAACACCACGACATACGCCTCGGCGCCGTGCCCGCACGCGTGGAGCATCACGACGGGCAATGGACCCTGCATTACACCCAAAACAACCAAAACCGGAAAATTTCCGCCGAAGCGCTTCTGGTCGCCACCGGCATTGTCTCCAACGCCGACACCTTGCATCTTGAAAATGCCGGCATACGCCTCAACAACCGCGCTTTCATCGCCGTGGACGATTTTCTGCAAACGTCCGTCGAGGGCGTTTATGCTTTGGGGGACTGCATCGGCCGTCATTTTTTCAGGCACAGCGTCAATTTTGAAGGCGAATACCTGTTCCATACGCTTTTCGGCAACAGTCCCAAACGCCCCATTCAATATCCGCCCATGCCTCACGCGATCTTCGCGCATCCGCAGATCGCGGGTGTGGGAAAGACCGAACAACAACTCAAAGACGAAGGTGTTGACTATGTTGCGGGCTTGAATCCCTACAAAAACAGCGCCATGGGGATGGCCTTGCTATCTGACCATGGTTTTTGTAAACTATTGATCGAGCGCAAGTCCCGCAGGATCCTGGGATGCCATATCATCGGGGACGAAGCGTCCGACATGATCCACATGGTCATTGCGTTCATGAACAAGAACGGCACGCTCGACGATCTTCTGAACATGATCTACATCCACCCGGCTCTGCCGGAGATCGTGCGCAATAGCGCACGCAAGGCCGAGGCGGCCTTAATCGGATACAAATTGCGGACATGATGGACAAACCTTTGACCGTCAAACACAATTTCACCGGCGATTTCTGCGTGCCCTGCATCCAGAGCAGGCAGGAAGAGGTCCATCAGTGGCTGTTGGGCCACGAAAAAAAAGAAACGCCCTTCTATTCCTCCGTCGATATCCGCGACGCGGGCTTTAAAATGACGGTGGTGGACACCAATCTTTTTCCCGCCGGGTTCAATAACCTGTGCGAACACGGCCTGGCCGACGCCTCGCATTTTATCCGCGAAGCCATCCTCAAACGTGTGCCCGGGGCACACAAAATCCTCATCGTCACCGAGGAGCATACCCGAAACACCGGCTATCTGGAAAATGTGAGCATCTTGCAGGACATCATCCGCAAAGCGGGATTCGAGGTCAACGTGGCCTTTCCCGAAGACATCAAGACCGCGTGCACGCCATGCGACCTGATCGTCATGAACAATGACCTCTCCGGTGGCATTCCCGACGCGCTTAAAAAATCCAACATCCCCGTGTTCCCGTCCATGCACGCGGGCTGGCACGCGCGGTTAAAATCCGGACATTTCGCCCAAACCAGCCGGCTTGCCGAAGAATTCGCCCGTATCGTAGGCCTGGATCCATGGCTTTTTTCCTGCCTCTTTGAGGCCGTGGATGACGTGGACGTCAACAGCGACGACGGGCATCAAAAACTGCATGACGCCGCGGTCCGATTATTTGACGGTGTCCGCGCAAAATACAAAGAACATCACATCAACGAAAAGCCGTTTGTCTTCATCAAGGCCGACAGCGGCACGTACGGCATGGGGGTCGTGCCCATCGAGGACCCGTCGATGGTCCTGGAACTTAACCGCAAAAAACGCAATGACCTTTTGCGCGGCAAAAGCGGACAATTGGTCACGCGCTTTCTATTGCAGGAAGGCGTACCCACCATTCAGCGCATCGAAGAAAGCCCCTGCGAAGTGTGTATTTATCAAATTGACAACAACCTCATCGGCGGGTTTTACCGTTATCATACCGGCAAAGGCTCGCGTGAGAACTTGAATTCCCCCGGCGGTATGGCCTTCCAAAAGGTATGTCCCCATTTGGGTAAATACGGCCAGGACTGCGGGGTCAAACACAACATGAACATCTTCGACATCTACCGGATCCTGGCCCGCATCGCCGGAGTGGCGGCGGGACGCGAGACCCGGGAATTGGAGAGTCAGGCCCGATGAAATTCCTCTTTTTGATGGACCCGCTGGAAACGGTGGCGATGGAAAAAGACACCACCTTTATCCTCATGGTCGGCGCGCACGAGCGCGGACATGACGTGTATTTCCTGGCCGAGGACGGCATCGTGCTCAAAGACGGCAAGGTGCATTTTCACGTCGTCAAGGTCAAGCCACAGCCCATCGCCCATGAGCCGTTCATCAAAGAACACGCGGCCACCCTCACCCAGGACCAGGTCCACGCCGTATTCGTACGTCCCGACCCTCCGGTCGACGAACAGTATCTGATGAACACCTGGCTTTTGGACCAGCTGCCCCCCAGAGTCCTCGTCATCAACAAACCGTCGGGCATACGCACCGTCAATGAAAAGATCTGGGCCGCGCAATTTACGGACATCACTCCGAAAACCGTCATTTCCTGCAGACGCCAGGACCTCCTGGATTTCATCACGAAAGAAAAGAACGTCATTGCCAAGCCGACCAATGCGTTCGGCGGGCACGCGGTCTTTCACATCAAGCCCGGGGACACCAACACCAAGGTCATTCTGGAAAACCTCTCCCGGCGCTGGTCCGTACCCGTGATCCTCCAGCGTTACGTGCCGGACGCAGAGAGCGGGGACAAACGCATTCTGCTATTGAACGGCGAACCGCTGGGGGCCGTTCTGCGCGTGCACGAGGAAGGCGACCACCGCAATAATTTCTTTGCCGGCGGCAAACCGCATGCGGCCCAACTCACACCCCGCGACAGCCAAATCATCGGCATCCTCAAAGAGCCTCTGCTGCGTCTGGGGCTTTATTTCGTCGGCATTGACATCATCGGCGGGTTTTTGATCGAGGTCAACGTCACCTCCCCGACCTGCATGCAGGAAATGAACCGCCTGTATAACGTCCATCTGCAGGAAAAAGTCATTGATTTCGTGGAAAGATCGGCGGGGAGCGCTTGATGACATTGACCCTTTACCATTTCCAGGGCTGTCCCTACTGTGCCCGGGTGCGCGACTTTCTGTCCAAAGAGAACATCAAGGTGCCGATGAAAGACATCCGCGCAAATCCTTCTTTCCATGATGAACTCCTGAAGATCGGCGGTAAGGCCCAAGTGCCGTGTTTGACCATCGATGGAAAAGCGCTGTATGAATCAACGGATATCATTGAGTGGTTCAAGAAAAACAAATGACGATCGACCAGATCAAAAAAGCCATTGAAACGTCCATCCCCGGGGCAACCGCGCATGTTCTCGATCCCAGGCGTGATGGGCAGCATCTGCAGGCCTTCGTCATTGCCCCCGCTTTCGAGGGAAAAATGCTCGTGCAACAGCATCAAATGGTCATGGCACCGCTTAAAACAGCGCTCGCCGGCGCTGTCCATGCCCTATCACTAAAAACATTCACCCCTGCCAAGTGGCAAGAAGTCAAATCACAATATGGATTCTAAACACTGTGTCATTCCCGAATGTTTTTGTCGGGAATCCAGAGCGCTGGACCCCCGACAGATGCATTCGGGGGTGACAAAACCAAGTTGGAGGATTTATGTTGTCAAATCAAATGCGCCAGGACATTGAAAACGAGATCAAGACCAACCCGATCGTGATTTACATGAAAGGCACGCCCCAAGCGCCCATGTGCGGGTTCTCGGCCAAGTCCGTGCAGATCCTGCAATCCTACAACCTTCCCATCAAAAGCCATGATATCCTGGCCAGCGAAGAACTGCGCCAGGGCATCAAGGAATTCACCGACTGGCCCACCATCCCCCAGATCTTCATCAAAGGACAGTTCGTCGGCGGCTGTGACATCATCACCGAAATGCACGCAAACGGCGAACTGGCACAACTTTTGGGTTTGTGATAAGATAAACCACAACCCATCAACGGTGCCCAAGCCCTTGTCCAATGCCTGGAGAATTTCGGCGTTGAGTACATTTGGGGCCTTTCCGGCGGTGCGGCCATCCCCATTTTCGACGCCCTGGTGGGTTCGAAGATCAAACTCATTTTGACCCGCCATGAACAGGGGGCCACCCACATGGCCGACGGCTATGCCCGGGCCACGGGCAGACCCGGTGTGGTCCTTGTGACCTCGGGCCCCGGCGCTACCAACACGGTGACCGGCATCTTGACCGCCCATATGGATTCCGTGCCCATCATCGTGCTCACGGGCCAGACCATCACCTCCATGCTCGGCAAGGACGCCTTCCAGGAAGCAGACATCGTGGGCATCACCATGCCCATCGTCAAACACAGTTATCTGGTCAAGAACACCAACGACATCCCACGCGTCATCAAAGAGGCCTGGCATATCTGCCAGACCGGACGGCCGGGGCCTGTGCTGATAGATCTTCCCAAAGACATCACGTCCGCCCCGTTCACCGGCGATACCCTCGACCCTAAAATGGACATCCCGGGTTATAAAGAACTGCCCAAACCCGACAAACACGATGTCCTTAAGATGGCTGAAATGTTCAAGGGCTCCAAAAAGCCGCTTTTGCTGGTGGGCCATGGTGCGGTGATCGCGCGCGCGGGGGACGCCATCAAAAAACTGGCGGAAAAACTCAACGCGCCCGTGACCAACACGCTTCTGGCCAAAGGGGAATTCCCGGAAACCCATCCCCTGTCTTTGGGGATGCTGGGCATGCACGGCACCGCCTATGCCAACAAGGCGATCATCCATTGTGACCTCATCCTTTCCATCGGCTCGCGCTGGGACGACCGCATCAACGGCAACAACCTTGAATTCTGCGTGAACGCCAAAAAACTGCACATTGACGCGGATTTCTCCGAGATCAACAAGATCGTCAAACCCGATGCCTGGGTGGTGGCTGATGCCAGGGAAACGGTGGAAGAACTCATCAAACACGCAACACCCCTGGACACCAAGGAATGGCTGGCAGAACTGGCCTTTTACCGCAAGGAATTCCCGCTCAAATACAAAAATGACAGGGGCCTCACCGCCCAGTACGTCATCGACACCTGTTACAAAGTGACCGATGGCCGCGCCATTGTCACCACCGACGTGGGCCAGCACCAGATGTGGGCCGCGCAGTTCTATCTCTCCGGCCGGGGGGACCATTGGATCTCTTCTGGCGGCGCCGGGACCATGGGCTTCGGCTTTCCGGCCGCCATCGGCGCGCAGTTCGGCAGACCCAAAAACCTGGTTGTGGCCATCGTGGGTGACGGCGGTTTCCAAATGACGCTTCACGAACTTTCAACAATGTTCATCCACAAATTGCCGGTGAAGGTGCTCATCATCGACAATAAATATCTGGGGATGGTGCGCCAGTGGCAGGAACTGTTTTTTGAGAACCGGCTTTCCGGTGTGGACTTAGAAGGCAACCCGGATTTCGTCAAACTCGCCGAGGCCTACGGCATCAAAGGTTTTCACATCAACCACGCGGACCATTGCCAGGACGTGATGAAACAGGCCATGGAATATCCCGGCCCCTGCGTCATCCACGCGGAGGTCATCAAGGAAGGCAACGTGTATCCCATGGTCCCGGCGGGCAAAAGCGCCTTTCACATGATCATCGAAAAACCGACGGAGAAAATGGAAAAACCGACTGGTTCCACGTAGTGGAACCAGTCGTCCCCGAATGCTTTAATCGGGGACCCAGTGCACTGGATTCCCCGTAAAGGGGCGTGGCCCCAACGGGGCTTTACGCCCGACAGAAACATTCGGGAATGACAAATAGGTAATATATGCCCAATACCGATCCTTCCCATACGATCAGCGTGCTCGTGGCCAACAAGCCCGGAGTGCTGGTGCGCATCGCCCTGGTCTTTGCCCGGCGCGGTTATAACATCGACTCTCTGGTGGTCTCCCCCACGGTCAACCCGAAATATTCGCGGATGACCATCACGGCCAGGGGAAGCCTGGAAACCCTCGACCAGATCATCAAGAACGCGGGTAAACTGGTCGACGTCATCCATTGCGGCGAACATGACATGGCCCACAGCGTCGAAAAAGAACTGTCCCTGGTCAAATTGAAGGCGTCCCCCGCGGTCAAGGCCTTTGTCACCAAGGCCGCGCGCAAATTCCACGTCAAGATCGATGATTCTTCCGAAAAGTATTACATCATCGAACAGACCGGCACCACCGCCCAGTTGAACGAATTTGAAACCATGGCGAAAGAATACGGCGTGGTGGAGATGGTGCGGACGGGTAAAATTTTAATGGTCAGAGGTAAGGAAAAAACGTAATTCGCCCCTACGCACGGTCTTTCAAACTGCAGGGCAATATCTTCGGCAGTTCCTTCGGCGGCAGGATCACTTCGGCAATTTCAATAAAGTCAGGCGCATATTCGATGGACGTGATGCGGCAGCGTTCATGATCCACCGACGGATGGTCCACTCCTAAATATTGCGCCAGTCCCGCCTTTAAAGCATCAAGTTCCAGATACAGGATAAACTGCCTTTCTTCTTGTGCATTGAGGCCGAGCGCGGAAACCAGCATATAAAAATCCAGACCCAGAATTTCCTGAATGGTCCTGCCCGCGCAAAACTTGGACAAACCCGTATTTCCCGTGATCTCGCTGGAACAGGTGATCTTGGCGAATTCAAACTTGACCAAACGCTCGTGGGCGTCCAGCGTGATATTTAAACCGGAAGTACTGTCGGAACAAGGCATCATCGATCCATCGGTTTTGGGCTCATTTAAAAATACCGTCAAGGACATTGTTCAGGATCTCTTTGACTTGGGGGTTCTTATCCAGCACTTTCTCCAACTGTTGACCGATCTGCTTGATCCCTTCGCTCGTCACGATCTTTTTGGCCAGATAGCCGGCGTCGGGAACGTAACGGATCTTCGGCGCCTGACCGGTGAGTTTGCCGGGAACATACAAACGCCCGTCCTGGTCCAGAATACCCTGAAGCGGCGTAATGGAACGCGCGATCTCCTGCGACACGTCCTTCGCGGCATAAAAAGACACATCCATGCGGACGGTCCCTTCAAAGCCGGCCGTGCCTTTGATTTCCGCCTCGAACAACGGGGACTGGACCATGGCATCATCGATCAAGATCTCGCCCTGCCGAATCGTGAATTTTGCCCGCACCTTGTCCAGGACGGCGGCATCGCCCCCCAATTTTGCCCTTAGCGTGTCCGACAACAAACCTTCGATCTGTTCTCCCAGACCGGGGATGACATTGATGCGGCCAAACACGGCCTTAAGGACATTGAAATTCTCCAGACGGCCGTCGGTAAAAAATGCCTCCCCGCTCACAGGCAAAGGGGCATCCAAAGACAGGTCATTGACACGGACTTCCAGCTTCGGGACCCGTATGTCTAAAGGTGTTTGCGCATCACCGGCATTGACCCTGATGTCTGAAATGATGATATGACTGACATGGACCTTGCGCTCTCTTAAGAGCGGTATGAGCCCGATCTGCGCGCTGGTTTTGCCCGCCTCGATGAGAGGTGATCCGGCCACGCGGATGTCAAAAACATCCACGGCGATCCCTTGCCAGGAAAAATTAAGGCCCGCCGTGGCAATGCTCACCTCGCGTCCCAGGGCGTCGGAGGCGGCTTTGGTGATCTGGGGCAAATACGCATTCACATTGAACGTTTTGACAAAAATGAATGCGACAATAGCGGCGATGACGAAAAGCGTGCCCAAGGCAAAAAAAAGGAATTTAACGACCTTCATGAACATCTCCGATCTGGCGCTCCAGGACCGCGGGATCGTCCGTCGGGGGCAAACACGCGCGGCCCTTACAAACGCGTGCCATGACCTTTTGCGCTCCCGCTTCGTAAACCACGGATCTATTGGGAACAAAATGTTTATACAACACTTTCGTCATTTTGGCAATGGTCTCGTCCGCCTCGGCGAGCCCTCGGCGAGACGGGTCCAGCGGTCCTGACAACACCACCTGTGTAGCTCCCTCGCGATAAAAATCATAAGCGCACAGGGCCAATGGATAAGCAGACGGCGCCTGACGAATAACCCCGGAAAAACATGTGAAGACGCCCGACGCGCTTGCGTAAAACCCCTCTTCGCCGGTCAATGCATGCAAACGGAGCAACGCCAGTGCCGACGCTGAATTACCCGATGGGATGGCCCCGTCGTAAATTTCCTTGGGCCGCGTGATCAAGGTCTGGGCATCGCGGGCAGTCATGTAAAAACCGCCGTTGGTGCCATCTTCAAATAATTCCTGCATCACATGGGCCAAACGTTTGGCCTGCTCCAAATACTTTTCCTCAAAAGACGCCTCATACAGGTCAATGAGGCCTGTCACAAAAAACGCATAGTCCTCCAGCGTGGCCGGGATGCCTGCCTTGCCGGCAGGCAGGCCTGCCCCGCCCATGGCGGGGGCCTGACCCTGCCGCCAACGGTGCAAGAGCCGTCCATCATCCACGAGATGGGATAAAATAAAATCGGCGGCTGCCCGGGCGGCATCAACGTATCGCTTTTTGCCCAAAACGCGCCCGCCGAAAGCCAAAGCACAGATCATAAGCCCGTTCCAATCGACGATGACCTTGTCGTCTAAATGCGGCCGCGGACGCTTCTGCCGACGTTCAAACAGCCGTTGACGGCAACGGGCCGCCATTTGTTCATCATCTGGCTCTTGGGAAAGAAAAAGAATGTTTTTACCGGCAAACTCACCATGGGGATCGAAAGCCGCCCCGCCATCGGCGGGGCCATCGGGCTTGACGCCATACCACGCGCAAAATGTATCTCCCTCTTTGGGGCCCAATACTTCTATGATCTCTTTTTCCGTCCATACATAAAAAGCCCCTTCGCGTTGTACGGGAGGGCCCCTGTGCCCTCCCGGGCCGCCGGCCCCTACGGGACTATCCGCATCTTGGGCGCAATAAAAACCGCCTTGGGGCTCACACATGTCCCCTAAAACATAAATAAAAATATTTTCGGCAACATCAGCGTATGTTTTTTTACCCGTGACCTGGAACGCTTCCAGATAAACATGGGCCAAAAGGGCCTGGTCGTAAAGCATCTTCTCAAAATGCGGAACATGCCATTGAGCATCCGTCGAATAACGATGAAAGCCAAAACCGATATGGTCCCAGATCCCGCCGCGGGCCATGGCCACAAGCGTCTGCTCGACCATGGCCAGCGCCTTTTCATCCTTGGGCACACGGTGATGATAGCGCAATAAAAACCCAAGTCCGTGCGGCATGGGAAATTTGGGGCTGGAACCGAAACCGCCGTTGGCCGCGTCAAAACGGGCGGACATCTGATGGAACGCGGCATCCAATATCGATCCCGATAATTCATTGCCCTGTAGGGGCTGGGCATGCCCAGCCCCTACGTTCAACGATCGTGTGATCTCATCCGAAGACGATAAAATGCCCTCACGGTTGTTGTGCCAGGCCTCGGCAATGGACAACAGGATCTCTTTAAAGCCCTGTGACCCGCTCCCGGTATAGGGAGGAAAATACGTGCCCCCGTAAAATGGTTTCCCGTCGGGGGTCAAAAATACCGTCAGCGGCCATCCGCCCTGTCCGGTCATGGCGACAACGGCCGCCATGTACACGTGGTCCACGTCCGGCCGCTCCTCACGGTCCACCTTGACCGCGATAAAATGGTCATTGAGGACCTTCGCGATGTCCTCATTTTCAAAAGACTCATGCGCCATGACATGGCACCAATGACAGGTGGAATATCCGATGGATAAAAGGACGGGCTTGTCCGCTTGGATAGCCGCGGCAAAGGCCTGCGGGCCCCAGGGATACCAGAACACGGGATTATCGGCGTGCGCAAGCAGATACGGACTTGTTGGGCCCTAAGCCGGTTAACGGACATTGGATTCAAAACGGTCGAGGGCGCCTTCGACAGCTTTATTGCGGGACACGCCATGGAGGACGGGTTGAGGAACAGCGACGGGAATATTTTTCTGGGACTTTACCGAAAGTTGTATGGACTTCTTCATGAGATCTTTGGATCGTTTGTAATCGGGGATAATGTCCTGCACATCATTGAATTTCTTGCCGGCTTCGGTATACTTGCCTGCTTTATACAAACCCACGGCTTCCTGGTAGATGGCTTCCACCCTGTCTTCCAGCTGTTTGCGCAGGACGGCGCGTTCGGCCTCCAGTTTTTTCCGCATCTGATCGGCCTGGGCGTCCAGTTCGGCTTTGCTGCCGGCATCCTCGCGGGCCTTGGCTTCGGCCTTTTTCTTCTGCTTGCGGGATCCGTCGATCTTTTTCAGACGCTCCTGACGTTCGCGCTCAAGGCGTTCGGCTTCCTGACGGCGGCGTTCCATTTCCTGTTTGCGCTGTTCCTCCCGCTCCAAATATTTCTTGCGCTGACGCTCTTTCGGGGTCAACTCCTCCTTCGGGCCCGAACGCTCCTGCCGACGCTGGTTTTCCATCTCTTTCTTCTGGGCCTCAAGGGCATTGATCAATTTTCTCTGATGCGCTTGTTCTTTTTCCTGCGCGGCTTTCCGGGTCTCTTTGAGCCGGAGCGTGTTCTCCTGGGCCTGTTTCTTTGTCTCTTGCTCTTTGGCCTGGTCTGATTCCATGGCTTGTTTGGTGGCTTTCAAAGAAACCACCACTTTCTCCAATTCCTCAAATTTCGCCTTTGCCTCGTCGAACTTGTGCTCCTTGGATAACTTAAGGATATCATCATTGAGGATGGAGGCCTTCTCCGCAAGACCGCGGACCTCTTCTTCCTGCGCCTGACGCAACTGGCGTTTGCGTTCTTCTTCGGCGGCCGCGCGCGCGGCTTCTTCACGCCGTTGTTGTTCCTCAAGTTCTTTGGCACGCGCCTCTTCCGCCCGGGTGCGTTCCAGGACGGCTTGCTGCCCGGCGCGCTCCTTGTCCTGTTCGATGTGCCGCAAATACGAACGGGTGGCCTTGTAATCCGGCAACGTATTTTCCAATTCCAAAAATTTGGCCTTGGCCCCGTCAAAATCACGGTTCCTTAAAGCAACGATGCCCTCGTCATACATCTGCGCGGCCCGGGCGCGATGGGCGCGCTCTTCCTCCTCACGCATCTGACGCAGCAGATGTTCTTTCTGCACTTTGAGATTGTTTAAAACATCTTCCACTTTGGATAATTTACGTTTGGCGGTAACGGTATAGCGGTCATCGGTCAAGGCGGAGATCTGCTTGTACAATGCCGCGGACCTCTGGGCCAATTCCTCGATGGTCTTGGCTTCTTTCATCTCTCCTTCTTTCTTCTCTTTCGCCGTCTTATCTTGGGCCAATTGACGGCGCTGGGCTTCCTCGGCGTCCCGTTTGGTTTTTTCATCGGCGATAACTTTCTGACGCGCCTGCCGGGCCGCTGCTTGCGCGGTCTTGACGATATAAACGCGCACCGACTTAAAACCAGGCGCTGTTTTTTCAACATCATTGAATTTCTCCAGGGCCTCGTCCAAAATCCCCTTGTTGAACAATGTCAGGGCCGCCTGATAAACGAACTGGGCCTCATCTTCCAACTGCCTGCGGTGCTCTTTTTCCTTTTGCGCCTCGAGCGCTTTGCGCTGGGTCTCTTCTTTTTTACGCGCGACCTCTTCCTCCCACTTCTGTTTTTCCAAATCTTTTTCTTTTTGGGCGGCCATTCGTTTTTCTTCCCCGGCGATGTCCTTATCAATGTTCTTTAAATAATTCCGCTCGGCCTTGTAATCGGGGACCACCCATTCGACTTCCTGAAATTTCTCTTTGGCCGCGGCAAACTTCCTGTCCTTATAAAGCGCGACGGCTTCGTTATAGACCTTATCGGCCTGCTCATTGACCTGGGTCTTGCGTTCCTTTTCCTTGCGGTCGACCTCCTTGCGCCATACTTCCTTCTCCCGCGCACGGGCAGCCTCGGCTTCCTTGTTCTGGCGCTCGATCTCCACCTTTTGTTGTTTGATGTTCAACGCTTCCTGCTGAATAATGTCCTGGTCCAGGATACGCAGATAACTGCGCACGGCCTTGTAATCGGGTACCAGCGCATCCACATGTTCAAACTGGTCTTTGGCGGCTTTATATTTTTTCTCTTTATAAAGGGCCACCGCCTCCCGGTAGGCGTTCTGGGCGTCTTCCTGTTTAAAACGGTCATCCTGTTGGACCTGCTTGAGGCGCTGCACCTCTTCGTGCTTGATGGCCTGTTCCTGCAATTTCAACCGCCGTTCGCTTTCCTTAATATAACCCGTCATTTCAGGATGTTCGGTGATGTTCACGGCCTTTTCAAAATACTCGCGCGCTTCGTCCAATTTTCCCTCATCGGTCAATTGTATCCCGCGCTGATAATATTCCCGGGCCCGCTCTTCGCGTTTCTGGTTGCGCTTGATAACGGCCTGCTCTTTGATCTTCGCATTGACACGCTTGATATTTTCGCGGGACTGAATGATGAGTTTCTTGAGGTCGTAAACATAACTGGACTGCCCCTTTTCGGGGGCCGGTTCCTGGACGGTAGGAACGGATGCAACAGGAGTTACGGCAGAAGCAGGGACCGGGACCGCCGCGGTCTCCACAGAGGGTGTATTGTCCAAGGCAGAGCGCGGCTCCTGGCCCCAAGCGAAACTGCCGATCCTTATAAGCAATAATATAAAGATAAAACGCATAATTTTAATTATTGTATCATACGCTTTTGGGCGTCTTCCACTATTTTCTCCCATAATTTACGGGCCTTGATATATTCGCCGCCTTTGAGATACTCCCGCGCGGTCTTGTCGTATTCCTGCAATTTTTCCTCAAAAGCGATCTTTGAACGGATATACTGGGAGGCCTCGTCAAACATCATCTGTCCGGCCATAATAATATCTTTATAGATCTGTTTGGATTCCTCATAACGGTCGGCTTTCTGCGCCTGTTTGGCCAGGACGAACATATTATTGAGTTCCGCGGTGACCTTGCTGCCGGGTTTGGCCAATTCCTTTTTGACCATGATCCAGGACCACTCTGTGACCCGGTCATCCAGCCATTTGGCGCGGGCGCGCGCTTTTTCTTGGGGTGTGCGGTCATACATCTTGCCGGTCATGCGCAAGAACGGCCCCTGGGACGTATAACTGAGCGCGGTCAGATCGTCGCTGAAGTTGGTGAAGTTCCAGCCGATCCCCAACTGGGCATTGTCATTGATGTTGCGGGCGGCCTCCAACAGGAAGCCCTGCTTGCTGTCCTGCGCCTCCTCCTGGGTCAACCGCCTGTATTCGCCGCTCAACTGCCAGTTGCGGTCCACGCGGTAATTGATGCGGTGGATCATAAGCCAGGTGTGCGTCTTGTTGAACTCAAAACCGGTGACCTTCTCCTCGTTGATACGAAGGGCGAATTTTTCAGCCAACTGCCAGTTCTCGTCAACATCATACACCGCTTCGCCGGAGAGAACCTGCGCGCGGCTGGCTGTCACATCCGTGGTGGCCGCATTCACTTGGGCCGACGGGCTGACATTTTCCTTATACGTATATTGGGTGATGAGGTTCAACCGGTCAAAATTGACAGGCCTGTAGGCGGCGCCCAGGATAATTTCCTTATGCCTGGCCTCGGTCTTCCCGGTGGTCATGTTCTGGGTTTTGTCATACTGGAGTTTGACGGACGCCGAAAGATTGTCCGTGAGTTTGCCCTCCAGGGCGTTATAAAAAACGAACTGGCGTTTGTTTTCAACACCATTGTCAAGGCGCAGTTCGATCTTGGTGGAGTTCGTCAGGCGCTCAACGGCCGTTTCAACGTCCTTGAGCACGTATCCCGTACCCAGCGTGAACGCGGTACGGTTGGTGCTCGTCCCATCGAGGTTCTGGACACGGCCTTTTTCAATACTGCCCTGCAGGGCCACCCTGTCATTCACATCACCCGACAGACCGAAGATGTTCGATTGAGTGACGGCTGTCTGGTCCTGGGAAAGCTGACGGGTCAAACTGCCTTCCAGTTTCTTGCCGTCTTTGTCGCGGATAATGGAATATTTGGAACTCTGCTGCAGGCCGGTGGTCCCGATCCCGAAGGTGCGCTCGGACACGGCCTGCAACTGGTCATTGATCTTTGTGGCGTCGGCAAAGGACAGCGTCGTGATTTTACCTCCCACGGCGTTCTCATCCACCTGTATCTTGGAAGAACTGGAAGTTTTGTCATCCACCTTGCGGCTGGCACCCACGATGAGGGACTTGGTCTGCCCCTGCGCAGCGTCACTGCTGACCTGATAGGCGCCGGACAACGTCGAATCCTTGTCCATCTGGGTGGTCGCCTGCAAAGAGGCCACGTTCTTGGCTTGGCCCCCGCCCGCCCGGGTCTGGCCGATGGCCGCTTCCAATGATGTGACGTCGGACAATTTCATCTTTGTCCCTAGAGAACCGGTGGTGGTTTTATTCCCCGTCGAAGAATCCGTCACCGCGACTGAACCGGAGGCAAAAATATTGTCATTGACCTTCTGCTCGGCGCCGATGGTCATTGCCTTGTCGACCTCCCCTGTCTTCATGTTGGCGATCGTGTAATCGGAGGAGAGGGCCAGTTTATCCGTCACATTGGCCGTCAATCCCGCGCTCGTGGCCGTGCCTTCCTTGCTAAAGGCCTCCTGGCCGCGCAGCGTGAGTTTATCGGTCAGGCGCGCCTGCACTCCGGCGGTGGTCACTGCTTTGGAGGCGTCTTTGATATCGATCTGCTGGGTCAAAGACAGGTCAATGCGGTCAGTCAGCGCATATTCGGCCTTGCCCGCGACAACGGCCCGCTCCTGATTAGTGGCTGTTTCAAACCCGTCTTTCTTTTCTTTGACCTGCGTCAACTGGTATTCGCCGGTCAGTTTCAAACGCTGGGCCTCATGCACGATCTGCGCCATGATCGTCGATGTCTCACTGGCCCCGACTTGCGCCTGGGTCTGCAGATTGCCGCTCTGGATAAGCCGCTGGATGTCCTGACGGGCGGTCAAACGCGTCACCGGCGTCAGATCAAAGGTCAACGCCATGCCTGCCGATTCTTTGCCCTGCCGCGAACTGGAATCCGTCGTGGCGAAGTCGTTGTCGAACCACTTGTAATAACTGCTTAAACCCAGCCGGCCGAACAGGCGCGCGTCGCCCTTGATGCCGTAGGCCAAACCGGTTTCCAGATTACCCGTGGACAATGTCGAAAATGTGATACCGCCATCGGTAGAAACGAACGAACTGGTGCCGGATGCCTGGGTCTGGGCCCTCTCCGCCTTCACGGTCGCGTCAGGCCCAAGATGGACGGTCACATCCGCGCCTTTTAGTTCATAATTTTTATCCGCCTGGGTTTCCTTGACATAGGTGCCGCCCAGAACAACGTTGTCCCCCACGGCCTGGGCCACGCGTCCGCCTGCGCTGGATTCAGTCAGTTTATCCTTGATGGCGTATTCATAATCCGTGACCACATAAACGGGGTTGCCCTCCAAAAGCCCGTCGGAGACGATGGACTCCGCCTTGACGATCATGGACACCGGCTGCCAGAACAGGATCCTGCCTTCGCCCTCGTCGAGTTCATAGTCCGCGCCATTTTTCATGACCTTGCTGCCGACGGAAAGGCCCGTGACCCTGTCTCTGACCTCCAAACGGACCTTGTCGCTGCCCTGGATGATGTCCTTGTGTTTAAGGAAATACAGCGACCCGCCCGTCCCTAAAAATTCATTATGCGACGGCCTTTGCTGGATCTCGGCATGGAAAACCAGCACCTTGGTGCGCGCATCGCCGTAAGGATTGACGGCCAGCGACTGGTAATCGATCTTACCGCCGTAGAACGTGCGGGAGAACGCGGCGAATTCCGTATCTTTAAAATCGAGGGCATAATTCCCCCAGATCGCCGATGACTTGTCCCACTCAACGAGCAGATACAACGGCCCCTTGGTGTCGGTGGCATCGTAATTGATCGTGCTTTTGTCCCCGTAGATCGGATAATACGTATTGGGGTCGAGTTTGCGGAACAGCTCCTTTTGCGCGCGGTCGGTGTCAAACGACGATGTCACTAAATATTTGCCCTTGACCTTGCCTTTTAAGTAATACGCG
The DNA here is from genome assembly GCA_016196515.1 of Candidatus Omnitrophota bacterium. Taxonomy (GTDB): domain Bacteria; phylum Omnitrophota; class Gorgyraeia; order Zapsychrales; family Fredricksoniimonadaceae; genus JACPXN01. The sequence continues at coordinate 18,085 of JACPXN010000036.1, forward strand.
CCTTTGCCCTGTTTCCAAAAACCTTCCTGGAACTGGTCATTGCTCTGCACGGGTTCCACATTACCGGTATTGAACGTGTATCCCACCTTGGCGTCGCCCAACGCGACGAACATGAAATAATCATCGCCGACCTTCACCTTGCGGGTGTAACGTTCAAGGCCCAAAGGCCCCGCCGCAGGCGGGGCGGGGACAGACACCTGCACCGGAGCTCCGGGTAACGAAGTCGACATATTCACCGGCACTTTTGGCCCGACCACTTCCAAAACGTAATCGCCGTTGGGCAGCACCATTTCCAGATGGTCCGGATGGTCCTGCTGTCTGAAACCGGACAGCAGGTCTTTGGGCGTCAATCCCTGGCCCTGTCCGACGGGAAATTCCGCGAACAGCGCACCGTCTTTGAGAACGCGCACGGACTTGATGTTCTGACCCTGACGGTCGATCTTGAGCGTTTCTCCCTGAAGGAGAATGGTCTGGCGCTGGGTATTATTGACCGCGTTCTGGGCCTCAACCCATTTGCGGTGGTTCTCGGCGCGGGCCGCGAGAACATCCTTGTCTTTTTGTTTGTCGATCTCTTTGAGATACTCCGCCTCATCCGTGATGATCCGCAGATCGAACGGTTTCTCGACGGTCGTGTCGTGCGCGCCTTTGCTATCCGTGACGGTCAGGGCATAAGAATATTTGCGGTCCGTGCGGATGATCCTGTCGTCATCGCCGCGACCGTTCCAAAAGAGCGGGTCATAAATATTCAAACGGGTGCCCTCAAAACGCTTGACCAATTTTTTGGTGTCCTTGTCCAGGATATCCAGCCGCCAACTGTCGATGAAGGACGCGTAATTGGTGAAGATCCTGAATTCCACCTGGTTTAAGAAGGCGCTGTCATACATGGGGACCGCCTCGACCACCCCCTGGTCCGACGACGGATCAAAGAGCGCGGCATTCAAGCGGGGCACCGGTTTATTCGCATCCTGGGTGAGCCGGATCTGTTCATTAAAGAATTGCGCGTCTTTGCCGACAACCTGTTCATTGTCGATGTTAACGCCGAAATTGGCTTTGACAATGAGGCCCGGCGTGATGTCCACCAGCAGGGCTTTATCGGTGGTCAAAAACGTGCCCGGCGGCAAGGTGCGCTCATTGACGCGCAGGATATGGCGGCCCGGCAAAAGACCGGGCAGACTGAACTTGCCTTCCCTGTCGGTGGTGATCACCGTGCCGTCCTCGGTCACGATCTGCACGTTAGGCACGGGCTTTTCAATAATGGTCTCGCCTTCTGTGACGTCATATTCCGGCGCGTCCTGAACGCCGTTATCGTTAAGGTCATAGAACACCTTGCCGATGACCGTGCCTAAGTCAAATAACGGGTCCAGGACCACTTTCACCGTCTCGGTGGCGTAGTTGGAAATGATAAGCCCATTGCTGTAACGGGCCACGGCCCTGTTTTCGTAAGGACCGGCCATCACTCCGCTGCCGATGATCAGCTGGTATCTCAAGGTCATGGTGGCGCCCGCCGGGACCGTGCCGATGGAAAAAAGCAAAGGCCGCTGGCCCGACGGTTCGGTCAAAGGCACGCCGTCTAAAAGGACGCGGTTGGACAAATACTTGAATCCGGGCGGGATACGGTCATCGAGGACAACATTGTTGACGGCATTGTCGGACGACAGGTTCTCGATCTTGACCGTATAGGTGACGACATCGCCGATCCTGGCTTCGTTTTTATTGGCGTCCTTTTCAATGCGCAGTAAAAACCCGTTGGCGTCCAAGGGATGGTCCATCTCGATGACCGCTGTGCCGACGGTAAAGGTCTCCCCTTTGGAACCGGTGATGACGGTGCGGCCGCTGGGGAACGTGGTCAATTGGGACGGATAGGTATAGCCGGTGGCGGCAACAACCATGTAATAATTACCGTCGGCGGCCAGAAAACTGTAAAACCCGTCGGTGCCGGTCGTGTAAGGATTGGTATCCGTGGCCGCCAATTCCACGCCCGCCCGGGCCAATTGGCCGGAAGACGACATATACATGGACACCGTCGCATTCTTGACCAGACGATTGGTTGTTGAGTCAAAAACAACCCCGAACGGGTCCGTCAAAGTGACCGTGATCAGGTCGCTGGCAACCCCGTCAACCGTCACGGAAAGATAATTGGTGCTTTTGGGCAAAGCGGTGGTCAGGGTCACGGAATAACTGCCGTCCGCGGCCACCGTACCGGTCCCGACGTCCGTCAACAGCAAAACACCGGCCGCGTCATTGGCCACGACGGTAACGGTTTGCGACGCTTGTCCCTGCCCGACCATGGTTGGTTTACTGCCGTTGATCTTCTGATTGTTGATCGGTGATGTGATGGTGGGGACCTGGGAGGTGGTGGGACTGGCCACGACCGTCAAACTGTTCTGTAAGCCGGGTACCACCCCCAAATACGGCGTCAAGGCATTGGCGCCCAGGGCCAATTGAGTTCCCGCTGATACCGTGGTCGCGCCGTCCGTATCCTGATCGACGCCGGTCACGACACGGAAATTCCCGTTGGCATCCGACCGGGCTGTGGCCACAATATTATCGGAAATGTCTTTAATGGTGATGTTGCTACTGGCAACGGCCAGCCCGATGAGGGTGGGTGTCCTGCCGACGGTACGGACGTCAGTGGGAGCGGTGATCAGCAGATTGGAAAAAATCCAGTTGGTATTGTTGTTGCCGGCATCCGTGCAGTTCAAGCAGGTGACAGTATTGGTCAGGGCATTGGAATCCATGACGTTCAAGGCATTGACCGTCTGGGCCCCGTTAGGGAAACCGATGCTCCACTTACTGCCACTCGACGTGGAACGCAGGGTGATGGCGCTCGCACGGGTGCCCAGCAGGGACAGGGTATTGCTGACCGTCTGATTGCTACCGGCCGTAAAATTGATCTGTTTACCCGCCGCTGTTGACGTTAAGTTATAAAACGTCGTATCCCCGGTGATGGTGGCGGTCGCCGTCGTATCGAAAGTGACGGTCCCGCTGGAATGCGTGAACGTACCGGTTGAATGTGTCCAATCACCGGCTACGGTGAAGGTGCCCGCCGAAGACGGAGCGGTCAAAACACCCGGCGTACTGATGGTCACGGCCCCATTGGCATCAATGGCGGTGCTGTTGGTGGCCGTTAAGGTGCCGCCGTCCACGGTCAAAGTACCGTCGACAGTCAAAGCATTGCTATTGGTGGAAATATCCAGCGTGCCGCTGGTAATGGTCAAATTTCCTTTCGCATACAAAGCGCCGTTGGTGATGAACACATCACTGCTGCTGGTGGCGTTGATGACCAGGTGATAGTAATCCGTGGTCCCAAAATCCCTGATGGTGATGGGACTGCCCGATCCCCCTCCCGCCCCAAGATATGTGAACGTCCCCGTATTGGTGGTGTCTTGGGTCAAGGTGAGGGTTTCCGAACCTTTGAGTTTGACATTACCGCTATTGGTCAACGTCGTGGAAACCGTCAAATTCTTGCCGTTCAATGTCACTGTGGCGCCGCTGTTGATGGTCAGGTTGGCGATGCTGACGGCGGTCGAGAGGGTCGGCTGATTGGACGGCGCCGAGGGAATGACGGCGGTATCCGTCGACCCGGGTACAAGGCCAATGTCCCAGTTAAAAGGATCGTCCCAGTCCGTGGAAGCCGACCCATCCCAGGTCATGGTGGCACTGCCAAACGACCAGTTGAGGTTCGACTGGGGACCCGTGTCCGTTGAAGTAGCACCGGCCACCAAGAGCAGCCCGCCGGAAGCATCGGAATCCTTGACATCCAGATACTGCAGCGCCTGGGACCCGCCGGCCTGTAAAGAGATCTTCGCGTACGTGAGGTTGGTGCTGCTGCGCAAACTCAACAGATTTCCGGAGGAACCTTTAAGCGTCAGAGTATTGGTGATGGTCTGCCCCGCCGCCGAGGCGGTCGTGTCCGCCAGCGTCAGGGTATCCGCCGCCGCAATCGGCTGTTTGGTCAAATTGTAAAACGTCGTTGTCCCGCTGATGCTTTGACTGGAACCGTCCAAGGTAACGGTATTGGTGCCCGGGGTGAATGTGGCGGAATTAGTCCAGTTCTTCCCCACGGTCATGTTCAAACTGTTGGCGTCAAAAGTGCCCGCGGTATTGGAAAAATTATTGTTGATGTCGATGACGTTGGTGGTCAGTTGAACGGTGCTGGCGGCATTATGGGTGAGATTATAAAAAGCATTGGCCACACCGCCGGTGTTCAGGGTTTGTGTGCCGCTGGTGGCATTGAAGGTGACGGTGCCGGTATTGGAGGTGAACGTCCCTGAATTGACCCAGTTGCCGGTGAGCATGATGGTGCCGCTGCTGGTCTGCAAAGTGCCGGCATTGGTGATGTTGCCGGGGACGGTGAGCGTACCGGTGTTAACGTTGAGTGTCGATCCCGACGGGATCGTGAGGCTCGCACCCCACGCCTGCCCCGCCAAAGGCGGGGCCAAAGAAACGAGGAGCATTGCGGCAAGGGCGAGCGTGAAGGAACGTATGATGGAAAAGATTCGCATCCTCGTCGGAATAAATATTAATATTAATAGCAAAAAGAAAATTATATCTAAATAATGAGGACGGGCATGGTCCCCCATATTTTAGATACCGAATATATTCTATATTAAGGGCAAGGCAAGACAATCACTGTTTGGGATTTTTTACGGCAGGTCAAAAGCATGCGGGATATGTTCGATGCGCGCTCGGCCCAACCCGTCTCTAATGATGGAGATCACGTCGAACCTTGCGTTCACATCCACCTTTCCGAAACGATGTTTCAGATAAGCAAAAGCGACGCGGGCTATTTTCATCTGTTTATGATACGTCACGGATTCATAGGGCTGACCGTAAGCCAGCGACCGGCGGGTCTTTACTTCAATAAAACAAAAATTTTTCTCGTCGGACGCGACAATATCAATCTCACCTATTTTGTTCTTATAATTTCTTTCCAGGATGCGATAACCTTTGGTCCTTAAAAACTGTACGGCCAGATCTTCCCCCCATCGGCCCAAACCCTGCAGGGTTTCAATGACCATGATCATCCCCCTTGCCGTTGGCGAGGTCCCGAACAATTTCAAGACGCCTTTTTTCCGAGACATCCGCGACAGAACCAAGAACCGCTGCGTAATTGCCGAGGCGTCCGCGATAAGACTCCAGCGAATTCTTTTCCCGGACAATGAACTCCAACGCTTGCCGCGCGATCATTTTAGATCCTTCTTTGATGGAGGGATGGATCAATGCACGGTTCAAAAACTCCAAAGCCGTGTCGTATTGTTCCATGGTTTTGAAATACGCCAAAGATGAGGCGATCTTTCCCAAAACCAGATCGGCCTGCGGCGCCTCAAGGGCCAGCCAATCGCGCAGGGACTGCTCGGTCAAAGGCAGGCCGGGCAAGGACAGTTCCCGCAGATCGTCGGGGTCAACGCTTTGACGCCTCCGGTATTGCTCCATCAAAGCGTGAAGTTCTTTCAGGATCCCGTCCCGATGACCGCCAAACACATGACCTATCCTCCGGGCAGGACCGTTCATCTCATACCCGTTGGGGGTGATCACCCATTTGGGTATGATCGCCGTGATCATTCTTTTCCTCTCTCCCCTCACATGCAAACGGCCCAACACTTGACCCATGATGTCAGCGGAGGAAACGTCAAAAACCAGCCTGCCCTGCGAACAAAACAACATGGTCTTAATCAGATCGGGCTTGCCGCGATCATCCAATTTGGGATCTTCCAAACACTCCATCCGCGCCTGGTCCGAGAGAATGCCGAGATCCCCTCCCATGCGCCTTTGGACGTCTTCCATCTGCCGGTAAAACCTGTCCAACCGCAAATTCCCGGCGATCTGATAATGTTTAAAAAGATCGGCCCCAGCCGGGGAACTGTATTGCCACAGCATCAATGGTGAATATATCACGCGCCGCATCAGGATTTCAGTCTCAACACGATCGAACAAAGGCGTCCAGATCTGGTTAAAAAGATTGTCCTTAAAATTGAACGCGGACAAAAGCGGAACAGGAACAGGAATATTTTTACGATCATGGTATTCGAAAGGATCCGAAC
>JACPXN010000044.1 GCA_016196515.1 Candidatus Omnitrophota bacterium
CCCATCAGCAGCACCCGCCTGCGCGCTTTGATAGTGTCGGGAAAATTGAGCGCGGCCCAACGTTTATTGGGCAGGCCGTTTTCACTGATGGCCGATGTCATCAAAGGTAGCGGCCGCGGGCGTTCGTTAGGGTATCCGACGGCAAATTTGCGCCTGGGACCCGACATTTTACCACCCCATGGTGTTTATGCCGTACGGGTGGGCGTCAAAGGAAAAATACAGTGCGGCGTTGCCAACCTGGGCGTGCGCCCGACCTTTAAAGATAAAGGTTCGGCCGTTCACCTGGAAGTGCATATTTTTGATTCCCACCAAAATCTTTACGGCCAGACCCTTGAAGTTCATTTCATAAAAAAGATCCGCAACGAACGCGTTTTTAAGACCCCGCAAGACCTTGTCCGCCAGATTGGCGCGGACGAGTGCCGCGCCCGCAGTATTCTTTAATAAACATAAGATATTTTGTGTATTGACAACCCTTCGGCTATCCTTTATACTTGCCTTCAAGTGGAACAAAGTGGTGGAAAGTGGAGCAACAGCCGAAGGCTGTTGCGGAATCCTGCGAAGCCCCCAAACAAGCGTAGCGTAGTTTTGGGGCGAAGCAGGATGGAGTCAGTGGAGGCATGCCTTGTTTTACGGTGAACACATACACGGCATTGACAATAAAGGCCGCCTGATCCTGCCCGCGCGCATGCGCGAGATCGCCCGCGAGAACAACATCGAGAAGTTTTATGTCACGCGCGGCCTGGACAAATGCATTTTTATGTTCAGCGACCACGAGTGGCAGCTCCAGGAACAGAAATTTAAAGCGCTCTCATTTACGAAGCAGGAGGCCCGTCATTTCAACCGGATCTTTTTTTCCGGGGCCGCCGAGGTGCTCCCCGACAGGCAGGGGCGTTTCATCATTCCCGATTACCTTAAGACTTTTGCGGGTATCAAGAAAGATACGGTGGTCATCGGTGTTTCCAACCGCATTGAAATTTGGGACACCGCGACCTGGCAGGCCTTTTTCAACAGGACAAGCTCCGAGTTCGAGAAGACCGCGGAGAACATGTGGAATTTGACGTAAACCTGTCCCGCCAAAGGTGGGAAGCCCACACGCCGGTGATGCCGCGGGAGGTCATGGACCTTCTGAGCCTTCCCGAAGGAGGCACGGCGGTGGACGGGACCTTGGGGTTAGCTGGCCATGCCGTGCTCATGGCCCAACGGCTGGGTCCCCAAGGACATTTGATTGCGATTGACCGCGACAGCACGTCCCTGGCCGAGGCCGAAAAACGGTTGGCTGGATCATCCTTAAGGATTGATTTGTTAAAGGGCAATTTCAGCGATCTCTTTTGTTTTTTGGCCCAAGTCCAGGTGACGGCTGTCGATGGCATTTTGTTGGACCTTGGCATATCCAGTTTTCAACTCGACGACAGTGCGCGGGGCTTAAGTTTTCAACAGGACGGGCCTCTGGACATGCGCATGGACTTAAACCAGGGCTTGACGGCCGCGGACATCGTCAATACGTGGCCCGAAGAAAAATTGGCGCAGGTCATTTGGGAATTCGGCGAGGAACGTTTTTCCCGGCGCATCGCCAAAATGATCATCCGTCAACGCGCCGAAGCCAAGATCACAACAACACAAGCCCTGGCCCGGACCGTTCTCATCTCTTTGCCCAAGGGTTATACCCGCGGGAAGATCCATCCGGCCACGCGCACGTTCCAGGCGCTGCGCATCGCGGTCAACGATGAGATGGGATCATTGGAACGCGGCCTGGACGCTTGTTGTGATGCTTTAAAACCGGGCGGACGGTTGTGCGTGATCGCATTCCATTCGCTGGAGGACCGTATCGTTAAGAATAAATTCCGCGCCGAGGCCGTCCAAGGCACGGCGAAAATTTTGACAAAAAAACCGTTGCGCCCGACGCAGGAAGAGTGTGTTCTCAATGCGCGCAGCCGCAGCGCCCGGTTAAGGGCGATCCAGAGGCTCGTATGACGTTAAAAACGTGGATACAGATCATGTCTTTCGCGACCGTGACCGCGCTTGTGTACATCAACATGCAAACACAGATCGTGGACCTGGCGTATAGGGCCAAGGACAAGCAGACCAGCGTCCATAAATTAATGGACACCAACGGTGCGCTGACCCACCAGATCCTGGCCTTAAAATCCGCCAATCATTTGGGCAACCGGCTCCTGGAAAAAGACAGCAAAATGCAGTTCATGGGCAAGGACCGGGTGATGACCCTGGTTTTGTCCGCCCGGGAGGCCAGGGCCTGGGACCATTAAGGACGGATCGAGAAATTGTACCTGCGCAAATATCCTCTTCGTTTTGCCATTGTCTTCGTCATTCTCCTGGCAGGATTGTTGTATTCGGTCGCCTTCCTGTTTTACATCCAGATCTTCCGTTCTTCTTTTCTTGCCGGGCTTGCCCGGCGTCAGCATGAACACAGCGTGGTCCTCGAGCCCACCCGCGGGACGATTTATGACCGCAATTTAAGGCCCCTGGCCATTAACCTGCCTGTTTATTCCATTTTTGCCAACGCCCGGATGCTCAACAAGCGCCATGACCGCGACGCGATCGTGCTCCGTCTAGCGGATATCATCAAAATGGACCTGGCTTTTTTGCTTTCGAAACTCGGGAATGATAAATATTTCGTCTGGGTCGCGCGCAAGCTGCCGCAGGACGTGTATGAACGTGTCGAGGAGGCAAAACTGCCGGGCATAGGGTTTATCAAAGAGAGCAAACGTTTTTATCCCAACAAGACCCTGGCCGCGCACCTGATCGGATTTGCCGGTCTGGATAATGTCGGACTTGAGGGGCTGGAACGCGACTATGACCGTTATCTGAAAGGTCAGGAAGGTTCTTCGGTCATTATGCGCGACGCGCACCAGAGGGAATTGTTGTTGGAAAAAGGGTATGTCGCACCGGTGGACGGGGCTGATCTGGTCCTGACCATCGACGAGACCATCCAGTTCATCGCCGAGCGCGCACTGGAGAACATGTACCGGAAATACAATGCCAAGGGAGCCAGCATCATCGTCCTGGACCCCCGGACCGGGGAAATCCTGGCTTTTGCCAACCGGCCCACCTATAATCTAGAAGAGCCCGGCAAGAGCCCCATAGAAAACAGGGTCAACCGCGCCATCGTGTTCACCTATGAACCGGGGTCTGTGTTTAAGATCGTGACCGCCGCCGCGGCTTTGCAGGAGGAAGTGGTCAAGGAAACAGATGTCATCAACTGCGAGCACGGCGCTTACCGCGTGGCCAATCATATCCTGCATGATCATGAGCCGGAGGGGCTTTTGACCTTCCGTCAGGTCATCGAACGTTCGAGCAATATTGGCACCGTCAAGGTGGCCCAGCGGCTGGGGCCACAGCGCGTTTATAATTACGCGCATCATTTCCGTTTCGGCATGAGGACAGGCATCGACCTGCCCGGCGAGGCCATGGGCTATTTAAAGCCCGTGCGGTTGTGGTCGAAAACATCCATCGGCGCCGTTCCCATCGGGCAGGAGGTGACGGTGACGGCTTTGCAATTGGCCGGGGCCATCGCGGCCATCGCCAA
>JACPXN010000034.1 GCA_016196515.1 Candidatus Omnitrophota bacterium
AGGGGGTGATGACCAGGGCCTCGCCCAAACTGAAACGCTCGCGGCCAAGCAGTCCGATCATGCGTTTGAGGGGGGTCCTCGCCAGCCAACCAGTGTCGGTGATCAGCGTGCCGCGGGTGACGTTATGAATAGTCATACGGATACGTCATTCTAAGAATCTAAAGGTGCGTTAAGTATTAAATATTGTCTTGGACAGCGGAATGCCCCTGGTCTGGAAGTCTTCGAAACATTTGGGCACGTAGCCGGTGGCGCTGTATTCGCCAAGGACCAGGCCGTCGGCGTTGATGCCTTTTTGTTTGAAAACGAACACGTCTTTGAGTTCCGGAAGGCCATCGACCATTTTTCCGGTCAGCTCGGTGATCGCCGTGATCTTGCGCGACCCGTCGGAAAAACGGGAGATCTGGACGATGATATGGATGGCGGAGGCCGCCATTTCGTAAATGGCGCGGATGGGCAATTCGATCCCGGAAAGAAGCACCATGGAGCTCAAGCGCGCCAGGACGTCGCGCGGGGCATTGGCGTGCAGGGTCGTCAAGGACCCGTCGTGGCCGGTGTTCATGGCCTGGAGCATGTCCAGGACTTCAGGGCCGCGGCATTCGCCGATGATGATGCGGTCAGGCCGCATGCGCAAAGTATTGATGAACAAATCCCGGATGGTCACGCGGCCGCGGCCTTCGATGTTGGACGGTTTGGATTCCAGGCGCGCCCAATGGGATTTCACCAAACGCAGTTCCGCCGCGTCCTCGATGGTGATGATGCGCTCATTGTCGGGAATGAACTGCGAGACGATATTCAAAAGTGTCGTCTTGCCGGCACCGGTGCCGCCGGAAATGATCACGTTCTTGCGGCCGATGACGCAGGCGTTGAGGAAATCCGCCATGGGCTGGGACAATGAATGGAATTTATTTAAAAGATCATCGACGGTATAGCGCTCCTGGGCAAACTTGCGGATGGTGATCATGGGGCCGCCCAGCGACAGCGGAGGGATGATGGCGTTGATGCGCGAGCCGTCGGGCAAGCGGGCGTCCACCATCGGGGCGGACTCGTCCACGCGCCGGCCCAAGGGGGCGATGATACGGTCAATGGTGGCGCGCACCTGTTCGTTGGAAATGAACCGCTTGTTGGTCAAAATGATCTTGCCGTGCTTCTCGATGAATATCTCGTCCTTGTTATTGACCATGATGTCATTGATCTCGGGGTCGGCCAAAAAATCTTCCAGCGGCCCCAGGCCCAGGGCTTCATTGACGATCTCGCGCACCAGGCGCGAGCGCTCCTCATGCGAAGCAAGGAAAGCGCCGGCGGTCTCGGCCAGCAGGTCGGAAATGATCTTTGCCGCGGTTTTGCGGATATTGGCGGCCTGCGCCGGGTCGGAAAGCGCCTCGGGCGGGATCTTCTGCACGTTCATGCGCTCGACCAAACGCTGATGGATGGCTTTTTTAAGTTTGATGACCTCGTCTTCTTCCTCTTTATAGATCGTGACGGGCAATGAAAAGCCGGGAGCAATGCCAAATTTTTCCCAGAACTCATTGCCCTTCTTGGCCTGCGTTTCGCCCGCACGCACCTTGATGACATCACAGGCGTGCACATAAATGTCTTCAGTTTCGAGCTTGTCGGCGATCTCAAAAAACGACACGGATACGCGGGCTTTGGGGCTGTCCATGACGCAGGGGACCCCGCGGTTGATCGCCAGGCCGACGGTTTTCCCGTCGGAAGGAACGAGGGCGAAAATGTCGCAGGCCAGCGCCGATTTGACCTCCTGCCAGGCGACCCCGCCGCGGCTTTCAGCGCGGTTGAGGATGAGTTTGACCATCTTTAAAGGATAGTGCAGGCTCTGGATGATGTCGAGCGTGGCCTTGCCCTGGTAAACAGCCAGGATATCCGGTGTCGCGACCAAAAGGATCAAATTGGAAGAGTCCAGGACGCTGATCAGCGTTTCACTGAACGTGCCGCCGGCATCCACGACGATATAATCATAAATCAAGGCCGCCTTCTTTAAAAAAGGACGGATATTGTCCGCCGTGATGCGTCCGGTCTGACGGATATGCGTGACGCCGGGCAGGAATTCCAGGCCGCTCGTATGACGCAGGACATAGCCGCGGATGATGTCGGGTTTTTCATCCTTTTCAACCGCCGCCAGGAGATCGACGAGGGATTGCGTGGGGACAAGATTGAGCATGCGGGCCATGTCCTGGCCGGCATGCACATCCAGGTCCATGATCAAAACCCTCCTGCCTTTGATGGCCAAAGCGGCCGCGATATTGACGCCGACAAAGGTCTTGCCGACGCCGCCTTTATTGCCGAGAACCGTTATGATGTGGCACGCCATAGGCTGTGATTATGAGGGGGAGAGGGTGCTGCCCTGACTGTAGACGATGGGGACCGTCACGACCAGGTCGTCTTTTACCATATCCGGCGGGAACGCGGCGAACGGCGCCGCTATTTTGGCGGTATTCAAAGCGTCTTGGTCAAATACGTCGTGTCCGGAAGGCTCCACGACCGTTGCTTCGGACAAAGATCCGTCTTTGGCGATGCGCAGCCGCAGCTTCACCGTTCCCTGCCAGTTCTTTTGCATGGCCTCATGGGGATACGCGATCGACTGGGAGATCTTCATCTGCACCGAACGGATATACGCGGCCATCCCGGTGACGGGAACGACCACGGCCGGCCCCGCCGGAGGCAAGGGGAGATTTGAAACAGCCGGGGCCCCAAAATTCAGCGGCGTCTTGTCAAAACGCGTATTGGTTTCGCTTTGAAAATCGCGCACGGCTTTGGAAGGATACACAACCTCCTGGGCCGCGTACTTTTTGTCTCTAAGGATGGTCGGCGTCAGCGTGATCACCAGCTCCGTATCTTTATTGGCGGCCGGGGTGCTGCGGCTGCGGAACAGTGCGCCCACGACGGGAATTTTACTTAAGAACGGCACTCTCTTGACGTTGTCCCCGTCATTGTGTTTGATCAATCCCGCCAGGACGATGGTCTGGCCGTTGTCCAGATACAGTTGCGTCTGGGCTTCGCGGGTCAAAAACGCCACGTCATTGCCGACCTTGTTGGCACTGTCAATGTCGCTGATCTGGACTTTCAACAGAACATCGACCTTTCCATTGCGCACCGCCGGAGTGATGGTCAAGTTGACCCCGTATTGCTTGAATTGGATATTTTCCTGTGTGCTCCCGCCGCTGGCACTGGTCGTGGTGGTGCGGATGGGGATCTCACCGCCGACGAGAAAGCTCGCTTCCTTGCCGCTGACAACGACCAGCCGCGGATTGGAAAGGACGCGGCCTTTGCCTTCTTCCACCAAAGCATTGACCACGGACATGATGGCGGTGGTACGGTTAAAATCACCGATCTTAAAAAAGTCCTTCGGCTTGCCGTTCGTGCTCGGCAAAGTTTCATCATACTTCAATGCGAGCGCGCTGCTCGAGGCCCCCGAGTTGGACCAATCGAAACCGATGTTCTTATTGAGCGTGGTGTTCAATTCCGTGATCTGCATGTCCACCTGCACCAGAGCGTCGCTCACCTCTTCCTTGGTAAGGTTGATGATATTGCCGGCATAAGGGTCGGTGAGTTTCTCCAGCAGGGCCTTATCTGTTTTGGGGACGGCGCCGGAAAGGACGATCTTGCCTTCCATCGGATTTTCTTCAACGGTCACGCCATTAATGCCCGCCTTGGCCATGACATTTAAAATGCGTTCTTTCAGGGCCTTGAGGTCTTCACCGGCCACCCGGACGGTGAGGGCGCGCTTGCCGTCATCATCCCAGAGAAAGATCGCGGTCTGGCCCGGCTTTTTGGCCAAGATCAGGACCTTGTCCGGTTTCGCGTCGCTGATATCCGCCACTTCAGGGTTCGTGACAGAAAGGCGGGTGAGATTTTTGACCTCAATGGTCTCCAGGTCTCCGGTGATCATATCGATGTTTTTTGTCTGCTCGTCCCCGGCAAAAACAGGCACCGGCACACAGGCGAGCGTCCAACCGGCACATAACAACGCGACGAATAAGATCCCGGGAGAATTTTTTTTCATGGGTTAAAGCTCCTTGCCGCCCTTGAAGATCTGGATATACGGCTTTTCCGCCTGGGGATCAGCGGCACCGCCGGCGCCATCCGGGACGCGGATATTGGCGCCCTGGTTTTGCAAAACATAATCCGCCAGCGTCTTCCACGTGGATGCCTTGACCATCTGGTGTTCGCGCTCGTTGGGGGAACGCAAGGCGAGCTCCAGTTTACCGTTGATGTTCGCGAACGCCAGAAGCCCGGCTTCCTGGGGGTCCACGGCAAATGTCACTTTCAAAGACGGCACCGTCTGCTGTTCATCATAATAGCCCGGCTCATCCAAATTGGTATTGACAGCCAGGACCTGCAGGTCCTGAAAGATCATGGCGGTCACTGTGTTGTTGTTCTTCTTGGCTTCAGGGCCGCTGACATAACCGGACACCGGAACGTTCAAATGGGCGATCACGTCCACGAAATCGCCGGCATTCAAAAGCCCGCCGACCGCGGAGAGGGAATCGATCATGACCGTGACCGCGCGCTTGCCCTCCGGTGTTTTATACGCCAAAGAGGTCTTGCTGCGCCTTTTCTCCCCCGCCGGACCCTTCTGGCCCATTTGCTGCTGCAAGGCGGCCACCTGCTTTTTGACCACCTCCGCCTGCTCGGTCTTGACGCGCTCAAGTTCCTGGGCCAACGCGGCCATTTTCTGGTCGCTGTCCTGGCGGATCTGGGCAACCATTTCTTTCTGTTTGGCCTCATAGTCCTCAGAGAGCCTGTTGGTTTCCACCCCGATCTGCTTTTGAACATGAACGCCCATCAAGACGACCGCGATGATCCCCGCCGCGACCGCGAAAACAATGAGCAGGACCTGCCTGCGGTTTTCCATAGCCATGTTATTGCCTCCGCGCCTGCCTGCCGGCAGGCAGGCTTTTAGGGCCTTTTATTTCGCCGGGCCCAAAAGCTCTTTATTGATCTCGATCTTGGTTTTCTCGGCCAATTGATTGAGGTGGTCCAAAATGGCCTCTTGCTGTTTGCGCAATGTTAAACCGGAGATCAAATCCTGTTTGACCCCGGCAAAGGGCTTCATCGCCCCGCCTTTTTTGCCGTCCACCTTAACGATATAAAAACCTTCGGGTCCTTTGAACACGGCGCTCACACCGCCGGTATCCAAATTGGTAATAGCGCTTTGCATGGCTTCAAAAGGGGCCTTGGCGAAGGCCGGTAACGCGCCGCCGCCGGAGGCGGTCTTGGCCTTAGATTGGGCCTTGGCCGTTTCAGAAAAATCCGCGCCCTGCAGGAGTTGGACCAAAATGTTCTTGGCCGTGACCTCATCGGCAACGACGATCTCGCGTACGGTATACTGCACGGGATCAACAAAAAGGTCCTTGTTCTGGTCATAATATTCCTGGGCTTCTTTTTCGTCGGCAACAATGTCCTTAGTCAATTGGCTGGCCAGTTTTTGCACCAAAAGCGTGCGGCGGAAATCCTCCACGGCCTCGGTGATGTCGCTTTCCCGGGCGAGGCCGGAGTTTTCGGCGTCCTTGACCAGCAGTTGCTGGCGGATGAGTTCGTTGAGAAGTGCTTCTTTGGATCCAGGCTTGGCGGCGTCAAAATCAGGCAGGCCTTCTTTGAGGAGTTTAAGGCGTTCTTCAAATTGCGACTCGGTCAAGGTCCAGCTGCCCACGCGGACAAGAACGTCTTTAGCCATACTAGAAGAAGGGGCTTCGGCCGCGCCGGGGGCCACCGCTTGCGCGGACGCGTCTTTTTTAGGGGTCTTCTTGGGGGGATTAAAAAGATCGCACCCTGTGAAAATAGTCGTGAATAAGAAAGCCGCGGTCAATACAGAAATGCCTGAAAATGCCCTTTTCATGCCATCCTCCTGACGCCCATGACGATATAGCGATAAGTATATCTGTTAAATGTCAAAAATGCAAGTTTCGCGGCCCTTTTTGCCGCGATCTTTTGGCCTTTTTTCAGCAACCCTAATTCTACCAATACTTAATATAATATATTAAATTTTTATTGTGTCAACAAACCGCTCATAAAAGTGCGTCAACCGCCTGTTTTTCACTTAAAAGCTCCTCTAAGGTGAGTTTGATCCTGGCTTTAGCAAAGTCGTTGTGATTTAAGCCCCCAACGATTTCCCAGTCCTGTCCATTGGAACGCAAGGGAAAACCAAACATAATGCCTTGCGGGATGCCGTAACTGCCGTCCGATGCAACCGCGGCGGAAAAGAACAAGCCGGCAGGTGTGGGCGTCATGATGTTGCGGACCGTATCCACCGCCGCGTTGGCCGCGGAAGCCGCGGAAGAAAGCCCCCTGGCCTTGATGATGGCGGCCCCGCGTTTCTGCACGGTTGCGATGAACGCGCCTTCCAGCCACGCCTTGTCGGTGATGACTTCCGTCGCCGGACGGCCATCAATAGTGGCATTATAAAAATCGGGGTATTGCGTCGCCGAATGATTGCCCCAGACGGCTATTCTGCCGACGGAGGTGATGGCAACAGAGGCCTTTTGGGCCAATTGCGCCGCGGCGCGGTTCTGGTCCAGCATGGTCATGGCAAAAAAATTCTTCGCCGGGATGTTCGTGCAAACGGCCTTGGCGATATAGGCATTGGTATTGCAGGGATTGCCGACGACCAGGATCTTGCACGCCGGCTTGGCCGCTTGGGAAAGCGCCTTGCCCTGCTCGATAAACACCCCGCCGTTGATCTTCAGCAGATCGCCGCGCTCCATGCCTTCCTTGCGCGGAACGCTGCCGACGAGGAGC
>JACPXN010000020.1 GCA_016196515.1 Candidatus Omnitrophota bacterium
GACATGGTCAACGCGATCATCGACGAAAACCATGACATCTGGACGCCGGAGTTCCAGGAAAGCGTCATCCAGAAGATCAGGAAGGGCGTCACGCTCGAAATCACTTACGCGAAAGACTGCCTGCCTCAAGGGGTGCTGGGTTTGAATTCCGATATGTTCAAGGAGTACGTTCAGTACATCGCCGACCGCCGGCTCGAAAAACTGCGTTTGCCCAAACAGTACAACTCCGACAATCCGTTCCCGTGGATGAGCGAGATCATCGACCTGAGGAAAGAAAAGAATTTCTTCGAGACGCGGGTCACGGAGTATCAGACCGGCGGCGCCCTGCAGTGGTAGAGGACTGGCCCGGCGGCGAGCGGAAAGTTCTTCTGCATTCTTGCTGCGCGCCGTGTTCCGGATCGGTCATCGAAAAGATCCATGAGGCGGGGATAGCGCTCACGGTCTTTTTCTACAACCCCAATATCCATCCGCGCAGGGAATACGAGATCCGGAAGGCCGAGAATGTCCGCTACGCGGAGAAAATGGGGATTCCCTTCGTCGACGCTGATTACGACACCGAGAACTGGTTCGCGCTGACCCAGGGGCACGAAGACGACCCGGAGCGCGGCGAGCGGTGTTCGATGTGTTTTGAGATGCGTTTTGTCCGGACGGCGAAGTACGCGGCCGAGCATGGGTTTCAGGTGATCACGAGCTGTCTGGGGATATCCCGCTGGAAGGATTTCGATCAGGTGACCCGCGCCGGCGAAAAAGCAGCTTCTTTATTTCCCGGGGTCCGTTACTGGGGGTTCAATTGGAGAAAAAAGGGCGGCTCAAACCGCATGACTGAGATCGCCAGGGAAGAAAATTTTTATCAGCAGCAGTATTGCGGCTGTGTGCATTCCCTGCGCGACACCAATCTCTGGCGCAAAGCTCAGGGCCGCCCCCCGGTCGAGATCGGGGCCGATTTTTACACCGTAAGGTAGAGTTCCATGCCGCCCAAAACGACGGTTTTTCTTTTTTTTACGTCACTGGCTTTTCAC
>JACPXN010000043.1 GCA_016196515.1 Candidatus Omnitrophota bacterium
CATCCCCGCGAACATCAATCATCCCGAAACCGAACCCACGATCATCGGCCGCAATTTTTTGGTCAAGATCAACGCCAATATCGGCAATTCCGCCGTGACCTCGAGCATCGCCGAGGAAGTGGAAAAAATGACCTGGTCGATCCGCTGGGGCGGGGACACGGTCATGGACCTTTCCACGGGAACAAACATCCACGAGACCCGCGAGTGGATCTTGCGCAATTCCCCGGTGCCCATCGGCACCGTACCCATTTATCAGGCGTTGGAAAAGGCGGGGGGCAGGGCCGAGGACCTGACCTGGGAAATTTACCGCGACACCTTGATCGAGCAGGCCGAGCAGGGCGTGGATTATTTTACCGTGCACGCCGGGGTTTTACTGCGTTACATCCCGCTCACCGCCCAGCGCAGGACAGGCATTGTTTCGCGCGGCGGGTCCATCATGGCCAAATGGTGCTTGTCTCATCACAAGGAAAGTTTTCTCTACACGCATTTCGAAGAGATCTGCGATATTATGAAGCAGTATGACGTTTCTTTTTCTCTGGGCGATGGTTTGCGTCCGGGCAGTATTGCCGACGCCAATGACGCGGCGCAGTTCGCGGAATTGGAGACCCTGGGGGAATTGACGACGATCGCCTGGAAACACGACGTGCAGGTGATGATCGAAGGCCCGGGGCACGTGCCCATGCATTTGATCAAGGAAAACATGGACAAGCAGTTAAAGATCTGCCACGAAGCGCCGTTCTATACGCTGGGGCCTTTGACCACCGACGTGGCCCCGGGTTATGACCACATCACCTCGGCCATAGGGGCGGCCATGATCGGCTGGTATGGCACGGCCATGCTGTGTTACGTGACCCCCAAAGAACATCTGGGCCTTCCCAACAAGAAAGACGTCAAGGACGGCATCATCGCTTACAAGATCGCGGCCCATGCCGCGGACCTGGCCAAAGGCCATCCACGGGCCAAGGCCTGGGACGATGCATTATCCAAGGCCCGTTTTGAATTCCGCTGGAAAGACCAGTTCCACCTGGGGCTGGATCCCGAAACCGCCGAGGCCTTCCACGACGAGACCCTTCCGGCCGAAGGCGCCAAACTCGCCCATTTCTGTTCCATGTGCGGCCCGGATTTCTGTTCGATGAGGATCACGCAGGACGTGCGTGACACGTTGAGTTAAGCTGCGGCTAATGCTTGGGCGGGGATGAAAGCCTTGGCGTAATCATCAGCCAGCCGCAGCAATTTCTGTCGGCACTCTTCCAGTTCAGTGAGCGTTTTGGCGCGGAACTCCAAAGATTCCTCCACCATTTGCGGGAAGAGCCCCCGGTAATACGCGATCCCTTCCAGAAGATTGTCTTTGAATTCCGTGAAATATCTGGCCTTTTGTCCGTTCAAGTTCTCCAAAGATTTTTCAATGTCCTTGCGCAGATAGTCGATGTACATGCGCAATTCCTTGATGAACATGTTCGGCCGCGGGGTGTCGTTGAGCAGGTTGATGCGCCCGTAAATGTGGTCGGCCATCTCTTTGAGCGTGGCGATCCTGGAGAAATAGGCGAGATTCGGCCCCGGGCAGATGGCTGGGAACCCGGGGACCCTGGTTTGTATCTTATTTTTGGCCACGGCGCTTTCACCCAGGTCATGGCAAATGCACGCCTTGCCCACGATCCGGTCGAAGCGGGTCTTGTATTCTTCGGGGCCGACACTCAGCGTGTTCAACTGGTCTATTTTGAGTTTCTGGTATTGGCGCGAAGCCGTACAGATGGGCGCGCTGGTGAATTCCGTGTTGGATACCAAATGCCCTTTGGGGCAGGCGCTGCCGGCCCTGTGGTGGAGCACCTTGGCATCTTTTTCCGTGTCGCTCAAAGAGCCGCGCAAATTATTGAAAGGGATCCCCAGGGGCGACACATCGCTCACATACAGGTCGTCTTCCGTGGCCAGGCAGAGTTTTTGCAGGGTCACGTCATCCACGTTGGTGGCTTCGGGGCAGAGCAAAAAGGGTGTGGCCCAGCCCGTGCCGTCGAGGCCGTAATGTTCGCGTAAAAATTTGTCTTCCCGGATCGTGCCGATGCCGCCCTGGGCCGTGATCTTGATCGGGTGCGGTTGGGCAAAGGGCAGGCGGTTCTTTAATGTCAGCGCCTTGTTGTAGACGGCGTGCAATTGCTGGACGAATTCTTCTTTCCTGGCGCGGAATTCCGCGAGGATGGGCCCCATCAAATACCCATCGGTGGCAAAAAGATGGCCGCCGCAGTTCAGGCCCGATTCAACGCGGTATTCGGAGATCCACAGGCCCTTTTGGGCGAAAAATTTGCCCTGGATGAAACTGGAGCGGAAATCGCTGACCTTCAGGATGATCTTTTTTTTGATGTCGCCCGTGGCGTCCGCGTAAAAGTCCTTGAACTGCTCGGCGTATGAATAAAGCCGGCGGTTGATGCCCGCGGAAAAGACGATGGCGGAACGCAGGCTGCTCGTGGCATAGCCGCGCAGGGCGGAAAGCGCGTCGGAAAATTCGGGGCCGAGTTTGTTGCCCTTGCCGTCGTAATTGTCCCTGTCTAACTTGGTCATGATGTTGACGTTGATGTCTCCGGGGCGCATTTCGGCGCGCAATTCTTCCTGCAATTTGATCTTGAACAGGGGATTGTGCGTGGAGAGCATTTTGCGGTATTTTTCTTTCAAGGGACTGGCGTCATTGAGCATTTCAAAATATTTGTTGATCTCGCTGCCCGGCCCAAAATGCGATCTCTTCAGTTCCGCGAATTGTTTCTGGACGATGCGGTCCACCAGGTCCAGATAGGCCGTAATGCGCCGGGCCCGGTAATCCTCATCCTGTTTGGCGATGGGGGCATAGGGCTCCCCGGTCTTTTCGCAATAATGCTTGCGCATCTGTTCAATGAGGGTGTCATCAACCAGAGAAATGACCGAGTGGATGCCGTAACGGGCCACCTTGACCGGCGTGTCAATGGAAAAAGCAGTGCCCATGACCGGGATATGGAAGCTGTGGATAGGCGGTTTCATACCCCTTAAATATACCCTATTTTCCCCAGAAAGCAAGCGCTTTCCCCCCAACATTTTTGGGCTGAAAATTGGCAAAATTCATATAAATAGTATACACTTTCTCCATGTTCCTAAATATAAATCTAAGAAAGGGAGTCCTTTTGGGGACAGGTCACCCGCCATGATGGAGCAATTGCAGAACGCCCCGGGTTTTGTGCCGGTCATCATCAACATCCAGCCCATGACCGATTTGCGTTTGTTTTTGGGAATTAAAGAAAACCGCGCAAACCAATCGTCCGCTGTGATATAATTCTTGTATGGTTCTCAAAAAAGTAAAACAAAGTTTATTTTGGTTCTTGAAACCCGACGCGGTTCTGGATATTTCCAGTCCCGGCACGCGGCAAATGTACGTTCAGCAAGTCCTTAGCTGCGGCCGGGCGGAAGACATCAAAGAACTCTTTAAAGATATCGGCCCTGATCAGCTGCGCCGATCATTTGAAGAAATGAAACGGTTTTTGCCCAAAGAAGTGCGCATGTTTTGGGAGGATTTCTTTGCCGGTCATTAGTGATCTCCAGCATAAAATTTTGGAACAGTTTGGTCGTGCCGTGGACAGCCGCCATTTTTATTTGACCGGCGGCACGGCATTGGCGCATTTTTATTTACAACACCGCAAAAGCGAAGATCTGGATTTTTTTACGTCGGCGGTCGGTTTAATTTCGGCTTTCGGCGTGGGGCTGGAACATCACCTGACCCAAAAAGGATTTACCGTCAAACGCCAGCGCGCTTTTGAAACTTTTGTTGAATTGCATGTCAGTAAAGCCGATGAATTTACTTTGATTCACGTTGCCCTTGATACGCCGTTTCGGTTTGAAAATACGCGACAGTTCGATCATTATCCAGGATTGAATGTTGATTCTTTGACAGACATTGCTGCTAATAAATTATTGGCCTTATTCGGTCGCGCGGCGTTGAGGGATTTTATTGACGTTTATTATTTGATCAAAACGGAAAAATTTTCCAAGACACAAATGCTGGACCAGGCGAGGAAAAAAGATCCCGGCTTTGATCTGTATTGGCTGGGGGTGGCCTTTGAACGTTTGAAAGCGTATCAACAGAAAGATTATGATCTATCGTTGGTTTTTGATCCTTTAAAAGCAGAAGAATTGCTGTCATTTTTCAATCAGTGGGGAAAAGAAATTGCCTCTTCGCTCTCGGGATAGATGCTCTTAAGAGACATCAGCTTATGAACAGGTCTTTTTATATTGATCTGGCCCGGCAAAGTATGGCCGGCGAAGAATTGAGTGATGGGCTTTGCGGCCGCATTTTGGGGGATGAGACCCTTGAAATTCTGCCCCTTTTGGACGCCGCGTATGAGGTGCGCAAGACCTTTCGCGGCAAAGAGGTGGTGGTTCATATTATCAACAATGCCCAAAACGGTCACTGCCCCGAGGATTGCCATTATTGCGCCCAGGCCAAGACCTCCAAGGCCGATATTGAAGAATACGGTCTTAAATCCGACGCGGAAATGCTGGAAGAAGCCCGCCAGGCCTATTCAAAAGGCGCGTACCGTTATTGCATGGTCTTTGCCGGGCGGGGCGCTTCGCCGGCGAGGGTCGAGCGTCTGACACGGCTCATCACCAGTATTAAATCGGAATTTCCCCATAAAGAGATTTGCGTGTCCACCGGTTTTGTGACACCCGAGGCCGCGGTTTCTCTAAAACAGGCGGGTTTGGACCGGCTCAATCATAATCTCAACACTTCTGAATCGTATTATCCCAACATTTGCACGACCCATACCTTTGCCGACCGGCTCAATACGCTTTTGGCCGCGCGCCAGGCAGGCATAGAATTGTGTTCCGGTATGATCGTCGGAATGGGGGAAACCCATGCCGACATTATTGAGGTGGCCAAACGCCTGCGGCTGCTTAAGGCCGCGTCCATTCCGGTCAATCTCCTGGTTCCCATTGAGGGCAATCTGTTGTCCGAACCCAAAAATTTGACCCCGCAATTTGCCCTGCGCGTTTTATGCCTGTTTCGGTTTTTGAACCCAAAAGCGGAGATCCGTGTGGCCGCCGGACGGGAAGGGCATTTGCGCAGTATGGAAGTCATGGCTTTATACCCGGCCAATTCTTTGTTTTTGCAGGGGTATTTGAACTCCAAAGGGGCATCCAATCGCCGCACCTTGCAGATGATCAAGGATGCCGGTTTTGAGATCAAGTCGGATATGAGTATTGACGATTTGATTAAAAATGATAAAATCAAAAATGATGATTTTGGCGGGGACGATGCCAAGGTCGTTCTCAAGGGATTAAAGGACTTAAGACCTGCCTACCGGCAGGCAGGCCCGCATTAAAAGCGTAGGTTTTTTCTTTTCCCCTTGTCAAACCCATTGGTAATGTTATATATAAGAACAAGAGGTTCCTATGTCGGTTGAGAAACGTTCGGTCACGCGCTTTGAACTTTTAATGGATGCCGGTTTCGGCGCGCAGAAAGCCGGGGACATCCTGTTGCAGGCCTTTGTGGGCATGGGCAAATACATCTATGTCGAGCCCATGATCCCGGCCGAGATCAGCCCTCCGGCCAGGACCCGCCCGGCGCTGTCGGGCGTCATCATCCGCCTGGCGGATTTTGACATCACCAATATCGGCAATGACACCGATTTCATCCTGGCTTCCCATGAGATGGTCCTCGATACGCGTCTCGACGATAAGGAATACAATTCCAATTGCCGCATCCTTTTGGACATGGGCGACCGCGAGGCCAACCCGGATTCTTACGAGATGGTGCTCAAACGCTGCACCAATGAGGGGTTGAGCGTCATTCCTTTTGATGTGGATCCGCCGTCCCAAGTCCTTGTCAAGGAATTGGGCGGCAAGGGCCAGAACCTGTATTACTTGGGGATGCTCAGTTATATCTACAACATGGACGAGGAGATCGTCAAACGGGAGATCCAAAAGACATTCGGTAAAAAATTGAACGAAGAGATCTACGCCAAGAACATCACTCTTTTCCATAACGGCTATCAACTGGCTAAGGAAAAGGTCTTTTTCACTTATCAGGTCGAGAGCGCCCTGCGTCAGGGCGAGAAGATCCTCATCGACGGCAATACGGCCTTGAGCATGGGCATCATCGACGCGGGGATCAAATTTTTTTCCGGTTACCCCATCACGCCCGCTTCCTCCATCATGCATACGCTGGCCAGGGTATTTGCGTCTTACGGCGGCATGGTGCACCAGGCCGAAGATGAGATCGCGGCCATCGGCACGGCCATCGGTTCGTATTACGGCGGCGTTCCGGCGGTCACGTGCACGTCCGGTCCGGGCCTGTCGCTCAAGCAGGAATTCATCGGTTATGCCCAGGTGGCGGAGATCCCCATTATTGTGATCGATGCCCAGCGTTCCGGCCCTTCAACGGGCATGCCGACCAAAACCGAGCAATCGGACCTGCCGGCGGTGATCTTCGGCAGTCACGGCGATTACACCAAAATCGTCATCAGCGTTGCCAATGTCATTGATTGTTTTTATGCTCCCCACATCGCCCGGTACCTGGCTGAAAAGTTGCGTTTGCCGGTTTTTATCATGAGCGATTTTCAGACGGCCAACAGTTATAAGGTCATCACCAAGCCCCAGGTCGTTGAAATGAACAATGTGGATGATATCCCTGATTTCATTCTGGAGCGTTTCCATATGGACCGTTTGCCCAAAGAGATCGAGATGGTTCACACCTCGCAGTCCGTGCCCGGTACCGAGGCCGGCATGTGCAGGGTCACGGGCCTGAATACGGACGCCAAGGGCCATGTGAATTATTATTCCGGCACCAATCAGCGTTCGCACCGGGTCCGCAATGAAAAGGTCCATCACGTCCGCCGGGCCCTGGTCAAGCCGGAGATGTTCGGGTCCGATTCCGGCGATCTTCTGGTGGTGGGCTGGGGTTCGACCCGCGGCGCTGTCGAGGAGGCCGTGTCCCTGTGCAAAAAGGAAGGGATCAAGGCGGCAGGCATGCACCTGCGCATCGTTTATCCTCTGCCGCTTATTCTCAAGGATATTTTTGCCAAATATAAGAAGATCGTGACCGTGGAGGTCGCTTATGGCGACGCGCTTAAAGCCTCGCCCTTGGCGATGCTGTTGCGCTGTGAAACACTTTTTGACGTTCAGCCGATGATCGCCGAGGCCACGGGCCGTCCCATACGCCCGAAGATCATTGTCAATAGAGTGAAGGAGACGCTTTCATGTCAGTTGTCCTTAAAGACCTGAATACGGAAAACCCGCGCTGGTGCGTGGGCTGCGGGGATTTCGGCATCATCATGGGGCTGAAACGTTTTATCGTCGATCGCCAGTTACAGCCGGCGGCCACGGTCAATGTGTCCGGGATCGGATGTTCCGGCCGCGCCCCGAATTATTTTAATACCTATGGCGTGCACGCGATCCACGGCCGTCCCATCACCGTGGCTTTGGGTCTGGCTTTGACCCGTCCGGACCTGAATGTGTTCGTGCATTCCGGTGACGGGGACGCTTTGAGCATCGGCGGTAACCATCTCATGCACGGGATCAACAAGAACTTCAAATGCGTGTTTCTGCTCTACGACAATGAACTCTACGCTTTGACCAAGAACCAGACGTCCCCGACGACGCGCAAAGACCATGTCACCAACACCCAGCCGCAGGGCAGTTTCCTGCAGCCGATCAACCCTTTGACCGTGGCCTTAGGGTTAGGAGGATCATTCGTGGCCAGCACTGCGGACTGGATCCCGGACCATTTGACCGCCACGATGAAGGCGGCGTTCGACCATCCGGGCTTTGCGTTTGTGCACATTTCCCAGCGCTGCCCGCATTTTGACCCGGAAAATTTTGACCACAAGACATCCACATGGTTTTCTTTTTTAAAACATGACAAGGGCATTGCCCCGGACAAGCGCATCGCGCCCAAGACCGAAGTCGTCGCGCATGACCCGTCGGACTTGGTCGCGGCGTTCAAATACGCTTTTGCGCAACGCCGTTATTTTGGTTTGTTCTACCAAAATACGGCCAAGCCCCGTTATGACCGGATCCTGCGCGATCTGGTCGCCAAGGCCGAACAAAAACCCCGCTCCAAAATATTGGACCATTATCTCATCTGATGGAAGACCTCATTATCGTTGGTTCGGGCCCCGCGGGACACACAGCCGCGATCTACGCGGCGAGGGCCGCTTTGAAGCCCCTGATGTTTGAGGGTCTGTTGGCCGGCGGCGTTGCGGCCGGGGGGCAATTGACCATCACCACCGACGTCGAGAATTATCCCGGTTTCCAGGCCATCGCGGGCCCCAAACTCATGGACCTCATGCGGGAGCAAAGTTTGCATTGCGGGACGCGCATCCTGACCCAGACCGTGGACCGCGTGGACCTTTCCCAACGGCCTTTCAAGGTGTTTGTCGGCGATAAGGTCCATGAAGCCAGGGCGCTCATCATCTCCACCGGCGCCGCGGCCAAGCGCATGAATCTGCCCGGGGAAGAACGGCTGTGGCAAAAGGGGATCTCCGCCTGCGCGGTTTGCGACGGGGCTTTGCCGGTTTTTCGTAACAAGGTCCTGGCTGTCATCGGGGGCGGGGACTCGGCCGTCGAAGAAAGCACTTATCTGACCAAGTTCGCTTCCCAAGTCCTGATGATCGTGCGCCGCGATGTTCTGCGCGCCGCCAGGGTGATGCAGGAACGCGCCAAGAATAATCCCAAGATTAAAATACTTTTTAACACCGTTCCTGTTGAAATTTTGGGGGACAAGACAGTGACAGGCCTTAAGGTCAAAAATTCAACGACGGGTGGTGA
>JACPXN010000046.1 GCA_016196515.1 Candidatus Omnitrophota bacterium
CCCTTGACGGCCTTAAATAAATGTTTAAACATATGTTCCTCCGGTATGGATAATATTCATTGGGTCGAGTTAAACCCTGTTGTCGGATCAAACCCAACGACACTCTGCGCAGGGGTCGGGATGACGGTATTGCTCCCTTGCTGGCTTTTGTGCAAACGGCCTGTCATGTTCCCAATGGTATTCGCCGATGTCCCCAGGGTATCTGTCAATTTTTTCTGCAATCCTGTGTCTTTGTTGGTGGCAAACGCGATCATCACGGCGATGACCGCAGTTGCCAGCAGGACATATTCCACTGTGCTCTGCCCTCTTTTTTTCTTCAACATAAAATCCCCCTTAATGAGCCCCGCCATTGGCGGGGCGAATTAATCTCGAGTCCCGCCATTGGCGGGACGAGAGATCTCTATTGCTGTCCCATGTATTCCTGTTCAATATTAAGGACCACCGATCTTTCCGTTGTATTGGTGATCTCGTTGCCCTGTATCTCTGACTTGGACACCCCTGTGTTGAACGTCTCCAGGGTCGTGCCTTGCGTATGGGTGGTTTTCAGGACATTGGTATTGCCCACCGAGTATTGGTCGCCGATATCATCCGCCGCGCTTTTTAAGCGCCCCTGCACGCCGCGCTTGATGTAAAACTGGATGGACAACAGCGCGCCGATGATGATGACCACCAGCACCGCGTACTCCAGGGTGCTTTGGCCTCGAAGGGTCTTTTGATTTAAGTAAGTCAACATGATCTTGTCCCTCCTGTTTATTCTATTGCATATTCAATAACGTGCATGCCGCAGGGAGCGGCAGGCCTAAAAGATCGGATTAATGTCCTGTGCCTTCCGTTTCGCCATAGGAAGATTGCTGAGAACCGGTCCTGGTGCGATTGCTGGATGAATCCGCGGCGACCAGGCCCTGGCCCTGACGTTTATTTTCCGCGGTGTCGCGGGTTATGCTGTAGTCAGTGTTCTGGTAATACGGCTCATACTGGTCCACCTCGGTTATTCCTGACGGCGAGAGTTTGGCGGTGGTGGAGTTGGTCAAATATTGCCCGGCGTCGCGGGTCTTCGCCTGCAGGGAACGCTGGACATAGGTCTGCATGGCAATGACGCCCGCGACGACCAGGGCGATCAACAATGCGTATTCCGCGGTATTCTGTCCTTTGGTGATCTTGTGTAAATGTCTGAACATATAGCCTCCGTTATGAATGTTACGGGATGATCGCATTAAAACCGGCTCCCGGATTGACCCTAATGCTATCCTGCGTACCGGCATTGGGATCGTCGCTAAGCGGAGTCGGCCCCTCGCTGTTTTTCAAACGGTTCCCCATATCGCTGATGCTGTCCGCGGCCGCGTTAAAGGCGTTGCTCAAACGGGCTTTGAACACCGAATCATTTCCGGTGGTAAAAAGGACCATCACGGCGATGACCGCGGTGGCCAGCAGGATATACTCCACTGTGCTTTGCCCTGAGCCATGTCGAAGGGTCTGCCCTCTTTTCTTCTTAAACATAGAAATGCCTCCTGAAAATTTTGTCATTCCCGAAATCTTCTATCGGGAATCCAGAGCCTGGACCCCCGACTAAAACCTGCCTGCCGGCAGGCAGGCATTCGGGGGTGACAACCGTTATTTATTCATTAGCGAATTCCTGCGTCACCGCCTTTTGAGTGGCCTGCACGGAACGGAACACATAGGTGCTCATGGCCGCCATAGCGGCGGACACCAAGGCCACGACGATCGCGTATTCGATGAGATTTTGTCCTTCTGTTTTCTTAAGGATCATCGCGGCCGCCCCCCCATGAAAGATAAAAGAAGTATGCCATATAAAATAAGGGATGTCAACCCCGCGGACTTAAAAATTTGCGTCATTTTCCGACGCTATTTGACACAGGACCCGACGCCCGTTCTCATCGCGGATATTCAGGGCATTGACATTGTCCGCGGCCTGCCGCAGGAAAGCGGAATAGGCGTAAGAAACAGGAGTCAAAAGGGTTATGTGTTTACCCTGAGCCGTGTCAAAGGACCTGCCCTTAAGGGCCAAAACCGACTCAAACGCATCTTGTCCGAGATCAGAGGGGAAAAAGACGCGCGCCCGGGCTTTGAGCCGGACCAAAACCCATGCCGGCTGGTCCGCAATATCCCCCCGCAAACCATCCGCCAGGGGGGACGTGTTGATTTGAACCGGAGGATGGCGGTCCTTGAATATACGCACAATTTCATCATTTGATATATGTGGGCTAATGTTTGATAAAACTGACATATTCTTATCATATCCATCCACTTTTAACTCAAAGTATCGAAGTTTATGGTCATTTTGCTCCACTTTAAGATTTCTCGGCATCCCAAGAATGGCCTTCTTTTTTTGGCAAGGGGAACTGTAAGCGGGGCAGGCAAATTGAGCCAGGACGCTCCCTCCTGCGCCCAACAAGGACGCCTGTGTCATGCCTTTGCCGGGGATGCCTTCACAGGATTGAAAAAAATTAAGGATCGCGCCATCCGACAAACCATCACTCACAGACCTTATACATAAAGGGTTGATATTATTAATGATGCGATCGACAACTTCCTGCGTACAACGCTCAATGCTTGCGGGAAAAACTGCCATGCCTGGATCGCCGGAGCCGAGGGTTTGAAAGCGACTATCCATCTCAACACAAGAACCGTCTTCCAGGTCGATCTTTAAACGTTCAACCAAGGTAGATATATATCCCCATTCTTCTTGTAAGTTATTCAAATTTAATGACTTGATATCTTCCAATTTCTTGATCCCCCACAGAGGACGGGGGGAAAGGTCCCAAAAAGCGGCTTTGATGAAGATCTCGCCCATGCGTTCCTGAATTTCACCCCTATTTGTCATTCCCGAATGCTTCTGTCGGGAATCCAGAGCATTAGCCGATTCTGGACCCCCGACTAAAACGTTCGGGGGTGACAATAAAGCCGTTATGGGGGCTGGTGTCACGGGTTGAAAGACCACACCGGGCACGACATTGGCGAACAATTGTTGTTTCTTCTCCGGGGGGATTTGAAATTTGATCTTGGGTTTCCGGCCGCGGGGAATGGCCACGCCATGTTCTTTTAAAACATCGTGAACTGATGACTTGGATATGGTTCTCTGATGCCGCTCACGGACCAGATCCGCGATCTCCCGGCAAGACAGGCGGGGAGTTCCCTGCTTACGTTCAATAATAAAAGAAACAACGTCTTCGGTGAGTTTATAAACAACGCCCATAAATGTCCAGTCTGGAAATTATCCGTAGGGGCGCAATTCATTGCGCCCTCCATGGCGGGTTCGATGAATCGAACCCCTACCATTAAACATCATTTGGAATTGAATTTCAACCGATTTGAATACTATCGCCCATCTGTGTTTGGGAGGCGGCAATAGTGCCGGCAGGGGTTTCAAGGACGCTGTGGGCCTGCGGAAAAAACGGAGAAAATCGAAAAGGCCGGATGTTGGGGCATAGGCCCACCACCGCACCCGCGCGGTCAATAAAAATAGCATCGAGCGGGAATTTCATGAACAACATGTGAATGCCGCGGCAGGGGCTGATGACCAGGGCTTCACCCGAACTGAAACGCTCGCGGCCAAGCAGTCCGATCATGCGTTTGAGGGGGGTCCTCGCCAGCCAACCAGTGTCGGTGATCAGCGTGCCGCGGGTCAAATTGCGGATGGTCATACGTTAAAAATGGTCTTGGACAGCGGAATGCCCCTGGTCTGGAAGTCTTCGAAACATTTGGGCACGTAGCCGGTGGCGCTGTATTCGCCAACAAAATCATGGGCGCCAGCGGATCCGAAGCGCTGTCGAACGCGGCCAGCAGTTTCGTCGGACAAGTCGAAGCGCAGTTACTCGTCAAACCGTATGTGCCCACCGTGACCCGCAGCGGGTTGCTGGCGGTGATGGCGGGTTCAATGGCCTGTATCGCCGGGGGCGTCA
>JACPXN010000047.1 GCA_016196515.1 Candidatus Omnitrophota bacterium
AGCGCTTTGGCGAACTGGTTCTTGAAATAATAACTTTGCCCCAGCAAAAATTTGCTCTGGTCGATCTTCCCCCCCTGGGGGAACTTGTCCATGTATTGATCCAGATAACGGATGGCGACATCGTGAAAACCGTCGTCATAGGCACGCTGGGCTGTGGCGAAGAGTTCCTGGTCCTCTGTCTGGGCAAAGACCACTGGAGTAAATATAAACATTATGCCAACAAACAAAATTAAGAATTTGTCATTCCCGAATGCTTTTATCGGGAATCCAGAAAAGGGAGTGGCTGGACCCCCGACAAAAACATTCCCTCCGGGCCTATGGCCCGATAGGGCCAGAGGCGGGGGTGACAATTTCATAATAA
Organism: Candidatus Omnitrophota bacterium; assembly: GCA_016196515.1. Taxonomy (GTDB): domain Bacteria; phylum Omnitrophota; class Gorgyraeia; order Zapsychrales; family Fredricksoniimonadaceae; genus JACPXN01. The sequence goes on from JACPXN010000047.1 coordinate 362, forward strand.
GTTTTAGATATTTCATTTAACCAAGAATTTTTTTAGATATTTTCCGGTATAGGACGACGCGTGGGCAACGATGTCCTCCGGCGTTCCGGCAAAAACAACTTCACCGCCCTTGTCCCCGCCGTCGGGACCCAGGTCAATGATATGATCCGCGTTCTTGACCACGTCCAAGTTGTGTTCAATGACCAGGACCGTATTGCCCCGGTCGACCAGCCGCTGCAGGACGTTGAGGAGTTTGTCCACGTCCGCGAAATGCAGCCCCGTCGTGGGTTCGTCCAAGATATAAAATGTTTTTCCGGTGGCCGGCTTGCACAATTCGCCGGCCAGCTTGACCCGCTGGGCTTCCCCGCCGGAGAGTGTCGTCGCGGCCTGCCCCAAACGGATATACCCCAAGCCCACGTCATTGAGGGTCTCAAGGACACGCGTGATCCGCGGGATGCCGGCAAAAAGACCCAGCGCCTCGGTCACGGGCATGTTCAAGACGTCGGCGATGTTCCTGCCCTTGAATGCCACTTCCAGGGTCTGGTCGGTGAAACGCTTGCCGTGGCACACCTCGCACTCGACGTAAACATCAGGTAAAAAATGCATTTCGATTTTCTTGATGCCGTCCCCGCGGCAGGCCTCGCAACGGCCCCCCTTGACGTTGAAACTGAAACGCCCGGGTTTGTATCCGCGCATTCTGGATACCGGCAATCGGCTGAAAATACCGCGGATATCGCCGAAAACACCGGTGTACGTGGCCGCATTCGAACGCGGGGTGCGGCCGATGGGCGACTGGTCCACGACGATGACCTTGTCCAAATACCCGGCACCCTCCATCTTCCGGTGGCTGCCGGGCCTGTCCTTGGCCCCGTTCATTTGATGCGCCAGGGCTTTGTGCAAGACATTCTCGACCAGCGTTGATTTCCCGGAACCGGACACCCCGGTCACGCACACGAACGTCCCCAGAGGGATGCTCACGTCAATGTTCTTGAGATTATGTTCCCTGGCCCCAAAAATTTTTAAATATCGAACACCGGTTGTGTCCCGCCGGCGCTCGGGAGCATGGACCTTGAAGGCCCCCGACAGATACTGCCCGGTCAATGAGGAGGGACAGCGGATGATCCCCTGGACGTCGCCGGTATAAATGATCCTGCCTCCCTGTTCGCCCGCGCCGGGCCCCAAGTCCACCACATGGTCCGCCCGGCGTATGGTCTCCTCGTCATGCTCGACGACGATCAGGGTGTTGCCCAGATCGCGCAAGGCGTGCAGGGTCGATAAAAGCCGGTCATTGTCTTTCTGGTGCAGGCCGATGCTCGGCTCATCAAGGACATAAATGACGCCGACCAAGCCCGAACCGACCTGGGTGGCCAGATGGATGCGCTGGGCTTCCCCGCCGGAAAGCGTGGCGCTGCGCCTCTCGAGCGTCAGATATTCCAACCCGACATTGATGCAAAAATCCAGACGCCGGTTGATCTCTTTGAGGACCTCGGCGCTGATGATCGTTTTGTCCTTAGGCAGGGACAGGCGATGAAAGAACGCCTTGGCCTCCTTGATGGAAAACGCCGTCACGTCGGCGATGCTCTTATCAGCGATCTTGACGGCCAGCGAGGCGGGTTTAAGCCGCTGGCCTCGACAGGCCGGGCAAGGCGAAACGGACATAAATCCGGAGATCTCGTCTTTGAGCCCGTCGCTGTCTGTTTGCTTAAAGAGCCGCTCCAGATATTTGACAACGCCTTCAAAACGCCGTCCCCACACCGTATCGTTGGAGCCGTAAAAAACAAGATGTTTGAATTTCTTGTCCAGCTCCCCAAACGGCAAACGGGGATCCACGCCGTGAATATGCGCGATCTGGCGCAGGACGGCCCGGTAATACATCATATACCCGCGCCGGCCTTTTTTCCAGGGAGCGATGGCCGCGGTCCACGGCTTGTCCGGGTCAGGGACAAGGACCTGGGGGTCGATCTCCATTCTGGTGCCCAGGCCATTGCATTCCTCACAGGCGCCATAAGGGGAATTGAAAGAAAAAATGCGCGGCTCGATCTCGCTTAAGGACGTTAGGCATTCACCGCAGGCGTAGCGCTCGCTGAAAACAGCGTCGGGACGCACACCGTTAAAATCAACGATGACCATGCCCTGCCCTGTTTTAAGGGCGGTCTCGACGGAATCGAAAAGCCGTTTGCGGACATCCAAACGCACGGTCAACCGGTCCACCACCGCTTCGATGTGATGGACCTTGTATTTGTCCAGCGCGATCTTTTCCTGGGTATCATAAATTTTCCCATCCGCGCGCAAGCGGGCAAAACCACAGCGGGCGACCTCGGCGCCGATGGTGCGGTACTCTCCCTTGCGGCCGCGGACCAAAGGAGCGAGAATGTTGATCTTCGTGCCCTGGGGGTAAAGCAAAATGGCGTCCACGATCTGCTGGCTGCTCTGGCTTTCGATCCTCTTGCCGCACGAAGGGCAATGCGGCGTGCCCACGCGGGCGAACAATAAACGCAGGTACTCGTAAATTTCGGTCTGGGTGGCGACCGTGGAACGCGGATTGCGGCTGACGGTCTTCTGCTCGATGGAAATGGTCGGGGAGAGCCCCTCGATGTGGTCCACCAGCGGCTTTTGCATCTGGTCCAAAAACTGGCGGGCATAAGCGGACAAACTCTCGACATAACGGCGCTGCCCCTCGGCATAAATGGTGTCAAAGGCCAGTGACGATTTGCCGGAACCGCTCAAACCCGTAATGACAATGAACCGGTTGCGCGGCAGGGTCAGGTCAAGGCCTTTGAGGTTATGCTCTTTGGCCCCGCGGATGATGAGGGAATCGGATCGCATGACGGCGGATATTATATAATGAAACAGCCCCTGTACTATAAAAAAGTACAGAGGCTGTTCTAATTCGCCGGTCAACGGCAAATTATTTGCGTCTCTTGGTCCTTCTGCCCGAGGACCTTCTCTTGGCTTTCTTCTTGGTACCGCCACGGACCATCTTCGCGGCGGAGATGTCCCCGCGCTTATCGATGAAGTACAGATAACCCGCTTGTTTTCTCACGCCAACTTTAGCGACTTTCTTTGCAGAACCGCCTTTGGCGCTGCCGCGGGCCATCTTCGCGCAGGAGATGTCCCCGTGCTTGTCCACGAAGTACAAATACCCCTTCTGCTTCTTGATGCCGACTTTAGCGATTTTCTTGGTTGCCATGCGTTCACCTCCCTTCTTACGTTCCGATTTTTACCTCCTGAAAATACTGCTTGAGGGCCTGCACCGCCGAGAGCACCGCCAGGAAACTGGTCTTGGGATTGTCGGGACAGACCACGTTCTCGGTTTTCGCGCTCATACGGCCGAATGCGCCGATGACCTCGAGTTCATGGGAATTGACCTTGAATTCCGGGGACGTTGAAATGCGGATGCGCATTTTATCCCTGGCGCCGCAAGCCAGGGCGATCGTGGCCGCGACATTGATGTTCTGCGGAAAACATTGCACCGCTTCCCGGACGCCGCCTTCGAAAAGGACCGTCTCTTTTTTGATCTGCGAAAGGTTGATGCGCCGCTTCTGCACGTACGCGTTATCGTTAAAACCATACACCGGCTTGCGGGTGGTCAGGGTGATGCGTTCGATCCTGCCCAAAGCCGCGGCCTTGACCGCGTCGATGCCGGCAACGGCACCCGAGGGGATGAGCAAACGCGCTCCCTGTTTGTAGGCCATTTTGACGATGGACCCGCCGTCAAGAAATTTACCGACGCTCATGACCAGAACATCCTTCTTGGCCGATAACGCCCGGCGTACGATCGCGCGGGTATCCGGCGCGTTGACGGCCTCGACCATGAGATCGCAGCTGTCAAGCAGTTGGGGATAGGATCTTTTGACGATGTTCTTATAAGGAAGGTGTTTTTGGAGATCTTTGCTTTTGGCGGGATTGATGTCAAAGAGGGCCGTGACCGTGGCTTTGTCCCCGCATTCTCTCTTGATGCTGCGGGCGATCCGTGAACCGATGGCCCCGCACCCCAGAATGCCCACTCTAACTTTTGACTTTCCCCGATCCATGAACCCGAATGCTGATATTGTCGATCAGGCGCGTGCGGCCGAAAAAAACCGCCAGCGCGATCAACACGCATCCTTTAAGTGTTTTAAGCGGCTTGAGCGTTAAAGCATCCACACATGCGACGTATTGGATCTTGGCGCCGGATTGCCGGCGTATCATTTGCGTCATGGACCGGACTATTGATCCGGCAGAGCGTTCCCCGGCGCTGATACGCGCCTTTGAAAATTTCAAAGCGCGGTACA
>JACPXN010000052.1 GCA_016196515.1 Candidatus Omnitrophota bacterium
AATATCCAGAAAGACGGGACATTTTCCGTGGTGCCCCGCATTTACGGTGGGGTGACGTCGCCGGATGAACTGATGCGCATCGCCCGGGCCGCGGTGAAATACAACGTGAAGATGGTGAAATTCACCGGAGGCCAGCGCATGGATCTGCTGGGGGTCAACAAGGAAGATCTGCCAAGGATATGGAAAGATTTAGGGATCCCCAGCGGTCATGCCTACACCAAGGCCTTTCGCACCTGCAAAAGTTGCGTGGGCACGGATTTCTGCCGTTACGGGCTGGGTGATTCCATTGCCCTGGCCCAGGCCATCGAACGCCGTTTTCAGGGGCTTGAGTCGCCGCATAAGATGAAGCTGGCCACGGCCGGCTGCGCCCGCAACTGTTCCGAGGCCTATGTCAAAGACTTGGGGGCGGTCGCTGTCGGCGAGGGGAAATGGGAAATTTATGTCGGCGGTGCGGCCGGCGGCAGTGTGCGCAAGGGCGATCTATTGTGCGTTGTCAACAGCCACGCCCAGGTGCTTAAGTGCATGGGACGGTTCATGGAATATTACCGGGAACACGGTAAATATTTGGAGCGTACCTATGGTTTTGTGGAACGTGTGGGCATTGACGTTTTGCGCGGCATTATCGTCGATGATTCGCTGGGGATCTGCGCCCAGCTGGATGAGCGTATCCAGAAGGCGGTGGACGCGTACAAGGACCCCTGGAAAGAAGCGGATCTACCGGTACATCCTCATCAGTTTGAAGGCCCGCAGCTGGTTGAGACGCTCTCGCGTGGCGGAGAATAATGGTTAACTCCTCTCAACTGATTGTCAAACTTGGGGCCGCCCAACAGATCCCCGTGGGGCAGGGTAGATGTTTTATTGTTGATGACCGCCAAATCGCTGTTTTCCGTTCCCGGGCCGGCCGTGTTTTCGCGGTGAGCCATCGCTGTCCGCATCGCCAGGGGCCTTTGGCCGAGGGGGTCATCGGGGGCAGCCAGGTCATTTGTCCTTTGCACGGCCATAAGTTTGATCTGACCACCGGCAAAGGCAGTGAGACGCTCGAGTGTGTCAAAACATACCGGGTTTGGGAAGAAAGCGGGCAGATCATTCTGGAAAGCCTGCCTGCCGGCAGGCAGGGACATGGTGATGAGCCAACAAAAAGCCGTTAAGATCGATCTTTTTGATTTTAAATCCATACCCATGCGCACATTTCACATGACGTGGTTCGCGTTTTTTTTGAGTTTTTTCGGCTGGTTTGCCATCGCCCCTCTGATGCCGCTGGTGCGTCATGATTTGAGTTTAACTAAAGCGCAGATCGGTAATACCATTATCGCGTCTGTCGCGATCACTATTATTGTCCGCTTGTTGATCGGTTGGTTGTGTGATCGTTTTGGTCCTCGACGGACTTACGCGGCTTTATTGATCATCGGGTCTTTGCCTGTGATGGCCATTGGTCTGGCCCACGATTATCAGAGTTTCCTTTTGTTCCGGTTGGCCATTGGCGCCATCGGGGCTTCTTTTGTGTTGACCCAATACCATACCTCCGTCATGTTTGCCCCCAATTGCGTAGGGACAGCCAATGCCACAGCCGCTGGCTGGGGCAATATGGGCGGCGGTATTACGCAGATGGTGATGCCGCTCATACTGGCCGCGGTGATGAGTTTTGGACTTAGTGAACATTTGGGTTGGCGATTGAGCATGGTGGTCCCGGGCGTATTGTTGTTTTTGACGGGATTTGCTTATGCCCGCTGGACCAAGGATTTTCCGCAAGGCAATATGGATGAATTGCGCGCTCAAGGGCTGTTACCGACGAGAAAACAAGCCAAGGGAAGTTTCCGCGCCGCCTTGAAGGATCACCGGGTGTGGGCCTTATGCGTCATTTACGCGGCCAGTTTTGGCGTGGAATTGACCATGAACAATATTGCCGCGCTTTATTTCACGGACCAATTTCATTTATCGATCGCGGCCGCCGGTTTGGTGGCCGGGTTATTTGGTTTGATGAATCTTTTCGCCAGGACATTGGGTGGATTTTTTTCCGACCGTTGCGCCCGCAGCGGCGGTTTAAAGGGGCGTGTCATTTTTTTAGGCGCCTCGCTTTTTATCGGCGGTTTATTGCTGATGGTCTTTTCGCGCATGACCGTTTTACCCTGGGCCGTTGCGGCGATGTTGAGTTTCGCCTTATTTATCAAAATGGCCAATGGCGCGACGTATGCGGTGGTGCCGTTCATCAATAAGAAGGCCTTGGGGGCGGTGGCCGGGATCATCGGTGCCGGCGGGAATTTGGGCGGCGTGCTTTTCGGGTTTTTGTTCCGTGATGAAAAAATGAGTACCATGGATGGGTTATTGTATTTGGGGATGGCGGTGACGCTCATGGCGATCTTGGCGTTCACGGTGAAATTTTCCGTTGAGGATGAGCGCGAGACCAAGGAGGCCTTTGATGTGGCCCGCGCCCGGCAATTGGAAGTCGCGGCCTTAGGTTGATCAATATGGACAATGAGGGAATTTTAGTCCATCAGGCCTTTGAAGAACAGCAGGACATGACCGCGGTTGAAAGATTTGCGTTCAAGCATGATTTTCATCAACTGCCGTCGGGGGCCGGTCCGTATCAGGAATTGATCCCCAAAACAATGCCGGGGCCGGGGCAGCAGTACGCGTTTGAGGTCAATCTCGACCAATGCACGGGCTGCAAGGCCTGCGTGACCGCCTGCCATAATGAGAATGGCCTCGAGGAAGATGAGACCTGGCGGTCGGTGGGGCTGATCCATGGCGTTGGCGCGGACGGACCCGTGATCCAGCATGTCACCGGCGCCTGCCATCATTGCCTGGATCCGGCGTGCATGAACGGCTGTCCGGTGAAGGCCTATACAAAGGACCTCGCGACAGGGGTGGTCGAGCATCTGCGTGACCAATGCATCGGCTGTCAGTATTGCATTTTCAAATGCCCTTATGATGTGCCCAAGTACAATAAGAAAAAAGGCATTGTGCATAAATGCGACATGTGCATCAGCCGCCTGAAGGTCGGCCAGGCGCCCGCGTGCGTGCGCGCCTGCCCCAATGAAGCGATCCGCATCACGCTGGTGGATACGGCTGTTGTCCGGCAAGACCCGTCGGAATTTGTCAGGATTCCCCAGGCCCCGGATTCCCGGTACACGCTGCCAACCACCCGTTACGTAACGGACAAAAGATTGACACCGGACATGACATCCATGGATGCTGCTGTTTTTGAACCCGAAGGTCCGCATATGCCTTTGGTTGTCATGCTGGTGTTGACCCAGCTTTCCGTGGGCGCTTTTTTTGTGGAGGGGCTGGTGAATCATACGCTGCAAGATGGTTTGCGCGCGTTATTGATGCCCGTTCATGTTTTGGCGGGATTGGCCTTTGGGCTTTTGGCATTGGGGGCCAGCATTTTTCATTTGGGCCGGCCGTTGTATGCTTTTCGCGCACTGCTGGGCCTTAAAACCTCCTGGTTAAGCCGCGAGATCCTGGCTTTCGGCGTGTTCGCTTTTTTGGCCTTTGTTTATGCCGTTCAGATCAAATATGCCCCGGCCGGATTTTTTATGCGGGAAGATATTCTGGCAGGGGCGGTGCTGGCCTCGGGATCGTTCGCTGTTTTTGCCTCGGTCATGGTTTACCGGGATACTCACCGGGTTTTGTGGGACACTCCCATGACAACGTTTAAATTTTTTATGACAGCCGTCCTTTTAGGGACGGTGACGGTGATGGCCGTATCATTAGGCGTCTGTGCCGTTGATTCACCTCAAAATTTTGTTAATGTCCTGCGGGCGGTCGGGATACCGCTGGCCGGGGTGATGGCGGCTTTGGCTTTAGTCAAAATCATCGTCGAGGCCTCTCTGTTCTCCCATTTGCGTGATCCGCGGATGACACCGCTCAAGAAAAGCGCTATGTTGATGTCCGGGCCTTTGCGGCCATGGACCACACAGCGTTTTATTTATGGGACCGTTGGCGGGGTTGTTTTGCCTCTTCTGTTTTTGGCAATGAAGGATTATTTGACGTCGTCATGGGTCTTGGCCTGGGTTGGGGTCATGGCGGTCATGACCGCGGCCGGGGAGATCATGGAAAGGTATTTATTTTTCCGTGCGGTGGTCCCTTTAAAGATGCCGCATTAATGGTGAACACGATGAAACAATTTAAGGATTTGATCTATCAAAAAACCGGTTCTCTGACGGATGAGTTGGCGCTGGTGCCTTCTGCGTTGGGGGTTTTACCCCAACGGCTTTTGCCTGACCGGTCAGGGCGCCTGGTCTGCGGCTTTTGCTCGACGGGATGCAGTCTGGACGTGCATATCAAGGACGGAGTGCCGGTGAATTTGACGCCGACCAAGGGATATCCGGTCAATATTGGCGAGGCCTGTCCCAAGGGTTGGGAGGCCCTGACGCCGTTGAAGGCCTTTGACCGCGCCGTCACCCCCTATGTGCGCAAAGGCCATGGCCGTTTGGAGCCGGCCCATTGGGATGCCGCATTAAGGATCTTCACCAGCCGTTTTAAAGATATTCAATCGCGCTACGGTAATGACAGCGTTGCTTTTTTAAGCACAGGACAGATCGCCACCGAGGAAATGGCTTTGCTGGGAACACTGGCCAAATTCGGCATGGGTCTTGTTCACGGCGACGGCAATACCCGTCAATGCATGGCCAGCGCGGTGGTGGCTTATAAACAGGCCTTTGGTTTTGACGCCCCGCCGTATACGTATCAGGATCTTGAAGAAAGTGATGTGATCGTTTTTATCGGGGCCAATCCCTGCATCGCCCATCCGATCATGTGGCAGCGCGTGTGCCGCAATAAAAATAATCCGACCATTATTGTCATTGATCCGCGCACAACCGAGACAGCCATGGCCGCCACCCGCCACTACGCGTTAAAGCCCAAGAGCGATCTGGTCTTGTTATATGGTTTGGCGCGCGGGCTTATTGAACGCGGCTGGCTTGACGCCGATTTTATTGCCGGGCATACGACGGGTTTCAAAGAATTCCGTGCGCATGTGAAGATGCTCACTCCTGATCATATCAGCAGGGCCACGGGATTATCAGAGGCCCAGATCGAGCAATGCGTTGCATTGATCGCCCGGGGTAAGAAGGTCTCATTTTGGTGGACCATGGGGGTCAATCAGGGCCATGAGGCGGTGCGCACCGCCCAGGCGATCATCAATCTGGCATTGATGACGGGAAATATCGGCCGGCCGGGAACAGGGGCCAATTCGATCACCGGCCAATGCAATGCCATGGGCTCGAGGCTTTTTAGCAACACGACGAATTTATTGGGCGGGCATGATTTTTGCAACGCCGCGCATCGTCGCAAGATCGCCGCCATTCTTCATATGGACGAGGCACGGATCCCCGCACGAAACAGCTTGCCTTACAATCAGATCATTGAAGAAATTGCCGTTGGAAAGATCAAGGGTCTGTGGATCATTGCCACCAACCCCGCGCATTCGTGGGTCGGCCAGCAGGAATTCCGGCAGATCTTAAAGAACCTGGAGTTCCTCGTTGTGCAGGACATGTACCATACCACTCAAACCGCGCAGATGGCGGACTTGATCCTGCCGGCCGCCTGCTGGGGTGAGAAAGAAGGCACGATGATCAATTCCGAGCGGCGCATCGGTCTTTTGCGTAAGGTGGCCAAGGCGCCCGGTCTGGCCCTGGCGGATTTTTTGATTTTTCAACTGATCGCGCATTATTGGGGCTGCGGGGAACTTTTTAAGGATTGGCAAAGCCCCGAGGCGGTTTTTCAAATTCTCAAAGAGATCTCGCGGGGTACGCCGTGTGATTTTACCGGCATCCATGATTATGCCATGATCGAATCCAGCGGTGGCATCCAATGGCCTTTGCCCGAAGGGACATTGCCGTGGGACGATCAACGCCGCCTCTTTGCCGATGGTCAATTTTTTACCGATGACCGCAAAGCCAGATTTATGTTTGAAGTGCCAAGGCCGGTTCCCGAAGATGTCTGCGGTCAGTATCCTTTCGTGCTTTTGACCGGACGGGGCACGTCCGCCCAGTGGCATACGCAGACACGTACCGCCAAGTCCCCGATTTTGCGCAAGATGTACGCACGGGAGGTCTATGTGGAAATAAACCCCGAGGATGCCTGCAAATTGAGCATCCGCGACGGCCAATGGGTGTATGTGTCCACCCGGCGGGGGGAGATCAAGGTCAGGGCTTTGGTGATATCCAGCGTGCAGCAGGGGCATATTTTTTTGCCCATGCATTATGAGGTCAGCAATCATCTGACGCTGCCGGCGTTTGATCCGTACTCGTATCAACCTTCCTATAAGATGGCGGCGGCGCGCGTAGCCAAGGTGCCGTATTACTATGCATAAACCGGTCTTGATCCCCCAGGTGGCGGCGGTGTGTATCTCCGGCGGGGGAATTCCAAAACTTCCTCAGACCTCGGCTACAGTGACCTTTGTGGGCCTTGCCGGCGACGGGCACGATCACGCCAAGCACAATAGTCCTTTACAGGCGGTGTGTCTGCAGGATCTGGAGACCCTGGAGGATTTGACTAAGGAAGGGTTTGCCCTCAAGCCCGGCACGACCGGGGAGAATTTGACCGTGCGCGATCTTAAAGTCAATCATTTGGGGGCGGGTGCAATTCTGGAATTCTCCGTCGGGGTGGTTTTGGAATTGACCAGGGAACGCAAGCCCTGTTATGTCCTGGATGCCATTGACCCGCGGTTAAAAGAAGTGATCGCGGGCCGCTGCGGTTTTTATGCCAGGGTCCTGCGGGAAGGTCTCATTCAAGCCGGCGACATCATTCAAGTCAGGGCACGGCATGCCCCGCCGCAGGCGGGGCAGGAATCCAGTTGTGCATCGGGCCCGGTCATGGTATTATAATTTTGCTCATGAATGACAAGAGCCGTTTGAGGAAGTATTATCTGGATCTTCTAAAAAAGCAGGATCGTAAAGAGGGATCAAGGAAGAGCCGGTTGATCGGGGAAGAGTTTTTCAGGCTTCCCGCCATCATCAAAGCCAAAACCATCCTTTTTTACGCGTCCCTGCCGGGCGAAGTGGATACATTCGCGATGATCCGGAAGGCCATGGACTTAAAGAAACAGGTCGCATTGCCTGTTGTCCTGCGTGGACAAAGGACATTGATCCCGACATTAACTGAAAATATGGAAGATTTGCGCTTAAGCACATACGGCATCCACGAACCGCGGCGTCATAAAGACCGCGAGATCACGCTCGACTGTCTGGACGCGGTGGTGGTGCCTGCCTTGGCTTTTGACAAGGCCAACAATCGCCTGGGCCGCGGGAAGGGGTATTACGACCGCTTCCTGAAAAGTCTTTCATCCGCAGTGACCATCGGTATCGCCTTTGATTTTCAGATCGCAGAGTGCCTTCCGCTTGAGGACCATGATGTCGGGGTCCACCACGTCATCGCCGGCTGATCAAGCCGCGCGCCTGATTTTCGTAAAATGAAGGGAGTCACATTATGGAAAACGCCAACATTCTAGGCCAGGTGTTATTTTTTGCCTTTGCCGCCATCGGCTGTGTCATTGCCGGGTTCTTTTTGAACCGTTTTATGGGACATAAACGCGGTCAGGAAGCGCAGAAAGGCGCTTTGGACATCCGTGAACTCGCCAGGCGCGAGGCCGAGACCATCCACAAAGAAGCGGAACTGCAGGCCAAGGATATTTTGATCAAGATGCGCCAGGATTTTGAGAACCAGAGCAAGGAACGGCGCGAAGAACTCAATAACGCCGAGAAACGCATTGCCCAGCGCGAGGAAAATCTTGACAAACGCGTCGACCTTTTGGAAAAGAAGGAAAAGGACTTGGCCGCCCGTCTGGATGCGCTGCGCGAGGGCGAGACCCGCATGAAAGAAAAGACCGAAGAATTGGCGAAGGTCCTGACCGAGGAAAAACAGCGTCTGCATACCATCGCCAATCTTTCCACCGAGGAGGCCAAACAATTGTTGCTGCGCCGCGTGGACGAGGAGATCTTAAGCGAGAAGGCCTCCCGCATCCGGCACATGCAGGAAGAGATCAAAGAAAGCGCCGACAAACGTGCGCGCGAGGTCATCAGCACCGCCATCCAGCGCTGCGCCTCCGACCATACGGCGGAGACCACGATCAGCATGGTGGTGCTTCCCAGCGATGAGATGAAAGGCCGCATCATCGGCAGGGAGGGCCGCAACATCCGCGCTTTGGAGCAGGCCACGGGGGTGGACATCATCATCGATGACACGCCGGAAGCCGTGACCATTTCCGGTTTTGACATGGTGCGCCGCGAGATCGCGCGCATGGCCATTGAACAATTGATCGGCGACGGGCGCATCCACCCGGGCCGCATTGAGGAAGTGGTGGCCAAGGCCAAGGATGAACTCGAGAAGAAGATCAAAGAGGAGGGCGAGGCCGCGGTCATTGAGCTGGGCATTCACGGGATGCACCCCGAATTGACCAAACTGGTCGGACGTTTGCGTTACCGCACCTCGTTCGGACAAAACGGCTTGAGCCACTCCATCGAGGTCTCCAAACTCATGGGCATCATGGCCCATCAATTGGGCGTGGACGTCAAGACCGCCAAACGCGCCGGACTTTTGCATGACATTGGCAAGGTCGTTTCTTCCGACGTGGAAGAGGGAACGCATGCCATTGTCGGCGCCCGGCTTTGCCGCAAATACGGCGAGACCGAGGACGTGTCTTACGCCGTTGAAAGCCATCACGGCGAAGTGGAGATGAACACCCTGTACGGCACCCTGGTCTCTGCCGCGGACGCCATCAGCGCCGCCCGTCCCGGGGCTCGCTCCGAGTCCATGGAAACGTATATCAAACGTTTGGAAAATCTGGAAAAGATCTCTTATTCATTCAAGGGTGTTGAGAAGGCCTATGCCCTGCAGGCCGGGCGCGAGATCCGCGTCATGGTCATACCGGACAAGGTCAATGACGACGAAGCCATTGTCATGGCGCGCGACATCCGTAAAAAGATCGAAGAGGAAATGGAATACCCGGGGCATATTAAGGTCATGGTGGTGCGGGAAACGCGTGCTGTTGAATATGCAAAGTAGGGGTTCGATTCATCGAACCCGTCATGTGGGCGCAATAAATTGCGCCCGTACATCAAATTATGAACATCTTGTGCATCGGTGACATTGTCGGCCGTCCGGGCCGCGAGGTGCTGGCCCGAGTTTTGCCCGGCCTTAAGGCGGAATATGCCGTGGATTTTGTCATCGCCAACGGCGAGAACGCCGCGGGCGGGACGGGCATTTTACCCAAACAGGCCGAAGAAATTTTCGCATCGGGCGTGGATGTTATCACTTTAGGCGACCATGTGTGGGACAGGCCGGGACTCCAGGCGTATTTGCAGGATGAGGGACGGATCATCCGTCCGGCCAATTTTCCCGACGGCGTTCCGGGACGCGGCTGGGTGGTTTGCGTTTGCGCCGCCGGCGTCAAAATTGGGGTAATAAATCTTTTAGGCAGGACATTCATGCGTTATAATACAGAATGTCCTTTTCGCACATTGGACAAAGCCTTGGCGGAGATCCGCACACGGACACCTTTAAGCGTTGTGGACATGCATGCCGAGGCCACCAGCGAAAAAGTGGCCATGGGCCATTATGCCGACGGCAAGGTTTCAGTGGTGTTCGGCACGCATACGCACATCCAGACCGCCGACGAAAAGGTTTTACCCGGCGGCACCGCGTACATCACGGATCTGGGGATGACAGGACCGTATGATTCCGTCATCGGCCAGAATAAAGAAAAGATCATCCGGCGTTTTTTGACCAGCATGCCGCATCAATTTGAGGTTGCCGCGGCGGCCGCTACCCTGCACGGGGTGGTCGTTGGCCTTGACACGGAAACCGGACGGGCGCAAAGCATCACCCGTATCCAAAAAGCCGCCTAGAAAATGGATATGTTCGACTCCGATAAACGCAGATTTCCCCGCGCTCATTATCCCTGTTCATTGACCGTATGGCACCAGGACGGCAATCAGGAGGTCATTCTTGCCCACACCGCCAATATCGGCGCCGGCGGTTTATGCGTGCATTTGAACCAGAAACTTGTCCTGGATTCCTGCTTTGAGGTCAGCATTGAATTTCCCCACAGCGCTTCATTCCAATGCAAGGCCAGGGTCGTACGCTGTGAGGAATGCCCGAACACGGCAGGCCTGCCTGTTCGGCAGGCAGGGAAGGATTTTTATTCTGTGAGTTTGGAATTCGAGTCCATGGACGAAGTCAAACAAGCCACTCTGCTGGGGATCGTTTCAGACCTCATCGCCCTCAACGAAAAGAACAAGAAGAAATGACATGGTCCGCGTCCGTTTTGCCCCGTCACCGACGGGATATTTGCACATAGGCGGGGCCCGCACCGCGTTGTTCAACTGGATGTACGCCCAAGCCCAGGGCGGGCGATTTATTTTGCGCATTGAGGACACTGACAAGGCGCGTTCGAAGCCCGAATATCTCGACGAGATATTGGACAGCATGCGCTGGCTGGGGCTTAACTGGGATGAGCTTTACAAACAGAGTGAGCGTTTCGATCTTTACCGCCAGTACGCGCAGAAACTGCTCGACGAGGGTAAGGCGTATAAGGACGGCGAAGCGGTTTTGCTGAAGATGCCGGAAAAGCAGATCAAGATCGATGATCTCATCCGTGACGAGATCACCATCGATACCAGCCAGATCAAGGACCAGGTTTTGCTTAAAAGCGACGGGTCGCCGGCCTATAGTTTCGCTTGTGTGGTGGACGACGCGCTCATGCAAATTTCCTGCGTTATCCGCGGGGAAGACCATATTTCCAATACACCCAAACAGATCGTCATTTATGAGGCCTTGGGGTTCAATCTCCCTAAATTCGCGCATTTGCCGCTTATTCTCGACGATGAGCGGGCGCGCCTGTCCAAACGCGTCGGCGCGGTCGCTGTCTCCGATTACCGCAGGCAGGGCTTCCTGCCCGAGGCCATGGTCAATTATTTGATGCTGTTGGGCTGGTCACCCGGCGACAACAAGGAGAAGATCGGTCTGCCGCAGGCGGTGAAGAAATTCTCCATCAAAAGAATTAATAAAGCCGGCGCCGTTTTTTCCATGGACAAGTTAAAATGGCTCAACGGTCAATACATCAAAGAGATGGACGATGCCCGGCTGGCCCTGCTGGTGACACCCTTTTTGAAAGAAAAGGGATGGGATCCAAAAGCGGCCGGAAAAGACCTGCCTGCCGGACAGGCAGGCCTGGCGAGTATTATCCATTTGTTCAAACTCAGGATGAGCACGCTCGCGGATTTCCTGGACTGGGCCGATTTTATTTTTAACGACGATGTTTCTTATGACGAGGACGCCCGGACCGAACACCTTTCGAAAAATATGGTCCGTGAGTTCAATCTTTTGGCGGACCGTTTGAACGCCGGTGCGGATTTTAACGCGACAACCGCCGAGGAGGCGTTCCGTTCTTTGGTCAAGGAATTGGGCATTGAGGCCGGGGCCCTGGTGCATCCGGTGCGCGTGGCTTTGACCGGCCGCGCCGTTGGCCCGGGCTTGTTCGACACGATGGCGGTTTTAGGCAAGGACAGAACTGTTAACCGTTTGCGTTGTGCATTCCGGGAGGTTTTATGAAAAAAATGTCATTGTTTTTGATGGTCCTGGCTGCGTCTGTTATTTTGACCGGCTGTGAGACGCTCCGGTCCACTATGAGCGGCCCATTCATCGGTTTGGAACAGGACATGCGAAACGCCGGCAAGGTGATCGATCGTGTGATCAAGGCCG
>JACPXN010000049.1 GCA_016196515.1 Candidatus Omnitrophota bacterium
GCGAGAGCTGTAGAACTGCCTGACATTCCGGAAACGCGCTCTGAACTCAGGGTCTTGGATACCTTGGGCAATGGAATCAAGACTGTCTCTTTCGGGGCTTTCCCCTCCAAAGAGCTGGGTCCACCAGGAGAGACGGGCGCCGGCATTGCTAGGGACCAGCGTATAGGCGTTAGGAGATGGTGCCCTCATTTCCGCCGCACGAGTGCCGGAGGGCCCAGTACGTTTTTCTTCGGTGGCTTTCTTTTGGTCGGCTTCACGCTTGGCGGCAATCTTTTGGTCAATAGTTTCCACAGAGTCTGTTTCTAAGATGGGGACACCGGCCTGGGTGGCTCTTTGACGGGCCTGGGCCTTGTGTTCGTCCGCCAGGCGTTTTTCTTCGGCTGCCGCTTTCTTTCTAGCTTCCTCAGCGGCTTTTTTGGGCGCCGGCGCTGGAGGAGCGACACCTGTTTGTTTGAGGATCGCTTTCGCCTCTGCGAGAGCGGTGTCCACACGGCGATACGCTTCCTGTTGAATTAGAATGCCAATCTCAAGAAGCAAAGCATCCAAGGCGGCCAACTCATAGTATTTTCCACCGGCAAGAAGCCCGGGGCGCGCCGCGTCATACCAATCCCACAGCTTTTTCCACTTCTTCTCGTAATTCGGAAGCATGGACTTGATACTGAGTAAAAACCGCAACATCGAAGCCCCTATATAGAAACCTATGAAAGCAAGCGCCCCGACAAAGGGAGTCGTCCAAGTGACCGGCCAAAGCCCGATGAAAGAAAGTATCTCCGTGAGCACAAGGTACACCATCGACGAGCCGCCAAATATTGTTTGAAACCCGATCTGAGTGTAAAGAGGCGCCATGGCAAACCAGATGAACATGAAATAACCGGTTAAATTTCCTCTGGTAAATTGCGAAAACGCACGGGCTGTTTTCGTATAAGCGTCAGTCCCAGCGGCTGGTTTTTTAGAAGCCCACCCATAAAGACCAATAGTGATCGCAAGATATACCGCCGCCAGCCCGACAAACGTCAAAGGACTTCCTCCAAAACTGTTAATCGTGAGTCCAGAGATCACAAGCCATACAATCACAGAAAAGACGTAACCCAGGTATTTGATCACGGTGTCTCCGGCTCCTCCGCTGATGTACTTTCCGGGTTTTGTGAGCGCAACAAAAGGTCCTAGAAAAATGCTCGTTGAAAACCACAAGGGGATGATCATCATCGCGACGTTCAGCACGTCCAGATAGTGCCAGAACACATAAACATTGAGACTGGTAAGAACCAGGCCGACGACCATCACGAAAAGCAAGCGCTGAGTCCAGTTTTCTTGACTAGCCCATGCCTTGGACAAGGGTTGTCTTTCGTCCCTCATTCCTTTCGCGCCTGAGAGCAAAAACCGATAGGTGCTCTGGTAGCCAAAAAGTCCAAAGAAATACCCAATGGCTTCAAGAGCAAGACGCGGCGCGAAAAGCCGTATGTCACGCGCGCGTGTCGTGAACCACCGTAAAAATCCCGAGAACCCGCTGTCCCTTATAGCCGCCGCGAGAGAGTGAAGCGTCAGGATCTGATTCAAAATGAATCCTAGAGCAAAAAGGTGGATCGCGACACCCACGAACGGGGACGCGCCCCACAAGATAAGCAACGGCGTTAAAAAGAGACTCAAAAACGCGTAGGGCGTGATGTGATAGAAATCGGCGGCGGATTGGCGTTGTTCGCGGTCAAAATAGGACAAGGGCCCATATTCGTTTATTCTTTGCATCAAGGGATCACGTTCGGTTTGGGCCAGCCCACTCGACCAACGGTTCGGCGCGAGTTCCCATTCATTGAGCGCGTAGGACTCCCTGAACTTGAACCAAAGGGCTCGTGAGACCGCGGCCTTGGGCGTTTTGCCCAAGTTCACGAGATTCCTCGTTTCCGCAAGGACTGCCCAGTAGTCCTCGCTGATCCCGGGCTGATTCATCCAAAGCGGTACGGCACCGAACATTTTCCTCTGAAAATCGGCGGCGCGGGCACCTTGGGGACGCAGGCGCGCGAGCGGATACTGCGAATGAGACATCGCGGTCACCATATCCCAGTACGACACGCGCATAAAGTTACCCCAGCCGGTACCTACGAGGTCCGGGACGCCGCTCAAGGCGTTGCCGTGGCCGCGCTCAATCGAGCGAGAGGCATCGCCTACCTCAGTTGCCGTCAACGTCGTGTTGCGGTTTGAAACGAGGATGGCGATGTTTTCGTCGCCTCGGATGAGATGGAGGTCGTTTATAAAATTTTTAAGCTCAAGCGTCGAGGCGTTTCTATCGAGAATCAGGGCACTGCCTATCTTTGGTAGGTTTTCCGGCACAGCGTAAATCGCGTTCATGAGAGCGGACTTACTGGGTTGTGCCGTCGCGTTATAAACCATATAGGCCTCGGCGCCTAGATGTCTCATAAGACGCACGTGTTTTATTCTTTGCTTAATTTCGTCTACACGCTTACTAGGATCGTCAGCATAAGATTTAGGATTATGCTTCTTATTAAATTTATGGCCTTCATATTGATTGTGTACAAAATAAAAAATTTGTTTGTCAAGGATCCCTGCGTTTTTGGCCGCGAGGGCCATGTCAATGGTATTCACAAACGTGTCAAATGTATGGGCTCCCGCGGGAGCAAGCGTCGTTAAATGTCTTTGGAGCCGCCAGCCATATTCCACGAGCTTTCGTTGTTCAGGGTCACTGAGGATATCCCCGAAGTACAAGTCTGCGTCTAAACTCGTGTCATAAATCTGTATGTGCGGATTCCACAGAGTGGTTCCCTTCTGCTGTTCTACCTCAAAGAGCGCTTGTAGCCACTCTTTCGGTTCTGCCATAATCCCTTGTTTTTGGGCCTGTTCCACCAAGACACGCACAAACACTTCGGTGCGGGGGTCATGGTTTTTAAGGAAATCGTAAGTATCCATGAGAGCTTTGGGCGAACCGGACACGAACTGTTGCGACGCCCCGGGCTGGCCTCCCGCCATGATGACCGCTGTTTTTTTCGGAGACTCGATAGAACGCCGCTTTATCTCGTCCCACTGATAAGGTAAACTGCCTGGTTTGTTCGCGGGGTAAACCCAGGCAAACACAGCCCTCAAAAACACACCCGTGGCAAAGTGAAGCAACATTACTCCGAGCGACATAAAAAAGGCCATGCCGCCGAACAACTGGAAACTCACCGAGAGGTCAAATCCCGTCATGGCTTTAAAGGCCTCGGTATGCTCGAAAAACCACCCATAAACATAACCGCCGATAAACACCGAGAGCAGTAAAAACAACCCATGATGCAAAAAGTCTAGAACGATATTCCGCGTGGCCCCGACATTCGCCACGGGACGCAGGTGGTAAAAGATCGAGAGCCCTATAAGGGAGCGGTTGAAAAGACCTAGACTCAAAGACTCAGACAGGAGCACCGCCGCGATGAGAAATCCCACCGCTTGAGATCCAAACTCCACATTCGCCGTTCCCACAACCACCAGAAGCGCCAAAGCCAGGGCCAAAGGCGCCAACGCCCTGAGCCGGCCCCAACCTGAATAACCATCCAGCACAGGGACGCGGCGGATCTCTTTCACGATGGTGTAGAGTGAAAAAACCACCATCAAGATCGCGAGCAGTCCTATATAAGGAAAAATAGATGAGATAACAAATGACGAGATCGCTGTCGGAGCGCTTTCCACGAGAAAGCTCAAAGAACTCAATCCCGAGGTAGGTCCAAAAGGATTGAATAACAAAATCCCAAGGATAGCCATGATGGACCGCGGCAGGTGCCTGACAAAGGGATTCAGGATCGGGTGAATAATATCCCTCTCTGTCAGGATGGGGGTGGTTTTTTCGTTCATAAGCTCACGGAAATGATTGACAGCTACGGTGGATTTCCCGCCACGAGTAGGTTCTAAGGTTTCGTCCCTATAAACGTTTGTGGCTGAACCATCCAGTCCTAGCTCGCCAAGGATGGCGATCATTTTTCCATCATTTTTTTCGGCCGCCGCCTCCGCAAAGCTGTCCCGATACTCCGCAAAGAAGACCTCAAGCCGCGGGTTAAGAAGAGGGTCGAACTTGCCGAAAAGGTTGTATCTGTCTCTTTTCTCTGTGTCAGATGTCACGTATGACTTCCGTGTCGCTTCTTCGGCGAAATAGCGGCCAACGGATTTCGTGAAGTGATCCAGGTTGACTAAGTAAGCATCCGTGGAACTGTCGATATTGCCACCTGTCACTTTTGCGCGCCAAACGGCAACCAGGCGATAAAAACTCGATAAACTTTCGAGATAGCGGACCTCCGGGTCTCCGGTCATATAGCGCGCAACTGGGTTGGGGTTCCTTGTTTCATCGACTCCGATCTCTGTACCCAGCACACGAGCGTTGTAACGCTTGTCCGCTTCTATGGCCTGGTCCTGGGTATAAAGATCACTGCCACTCCACGTGACAAAGCCACTCAGCTTTTTCATCCAACCTTGGACTATTCCAGCAGACACCGCGGAATAAATAAGCATCCAGAAGGGCTGAATGGCGAAAATTCCCCAGACGGGAACAGCCCCCAAACCGACTACAAGCGTTTTCACGCCCAACCCAACCGCGGCAAGTCCGATACCACTTAGGAGTGTAAATCCTGAATTTTTTAAAACTTCAAAAACGCGCGGCGCAAACCTCCCCCCGGTAGATCCAAAGCGTCCTTGTTCGTTCTCCCTGAAACGTTTGCCGATGCTGTTGTCCAGGAAAACAGAGTGAGCGGCAATCCACGGTTTTTGAGTGAACATTTCCTGGTTGTGTATAAGAA
>JACPXN010000050.1 GCA_016196515.1 Candidatus Omnitrophota bacterium
GCAGGAATTACAGCGAGACTGCGGCGGTAGCCGTTTGCAGTCGAGCTGTAAACCGAGCAGCCGGCAAAAATACTCCCTGCCTGCCGGCAGGCAGGCGTGTCGCGAAGCAATGACGGTTAGCCATCATATTAGTGCGCGTGGCCGCAGCCGCAAGAATGACCGCCGCTGGCCTGGGTCTTGGACCTTAAAATACCGATGATCTCATTGAATGAATGCGTCTTTTTCAATTCATTATCCTTGAGTGCGATGCCCAGTTCCTTTTTAATGCCGACCGAGATCTCCACCATTTCCGTTGAGTCGATGTCGAGCGACTCGTCCAGTTTGGCGCCCGGGACGATTTCGCTTTCCTTGATATCGAGCACTTTCTTGAAAATGGCCTTCACTTTGTTTTCGAATTCCGTTTGTGTCTGTTGCATGACATCCTCCAAATAATTCAGGTTACGGTGCCTGCCTGCCGGCAGGCAGGGGTGGCTACTTAATTATGGTTTCTGTAACACCAAAACACAATTGATGCCGCCACGTCCGCGGTTGATGATCATGGCATTCTTGATATCTTTTTTCTGCGCCTTGTTGGGACAATAGTCCAGGTCGCATTCCGGGTCCGGTGTTTGGTAATTGATGGTCGGCGGCACCATGCCGTGTTCCATGGCCAGCACCGTTGTGATCACGTCCATGGCCCCGCAGGCGCCGAGCATATTGCCGAACACCGACTTGGACGCGGACACCGGCACTCTCTTCGCGTAACCGTCAAAAACCTGTTTAATGGCTTTGGTCTCGGTGATATCCCCCAAAACCGTTGCAGCGCCATCAGCACAAATATAATCTATGTCTTTGGGCAAAAGCCCGGCATTGTCCAGGGCTGATCTGATGGCGCGGGCCAATTGTTTGGCATCCGGCGCCGGATCAATGCGGTTGACAGCATCGGTGGTGGACGCATAACCGATGATATTGGCATAGACATGGGCTTTACGCCGGGTGACCCGTGACTGCGGCTCGAGCGTCATTACTCCAGCACCCTCGGCAATAGCCAGACCATCGCGGTTTTTATCAAATGGCCGATACGCCCGGTGCGGGTCATCATTGCGTTTGGACAGAACGCCCGACGTGTTACAGCACAAAAGCGCGTAGGGCGTCACCGGCGCTTCCATGCCTCCGGCCAAAATAAAATCCGCCTTGTTACGAAGAATGGTACGCGCCGCGTAACCAATGGCCATCAGGGAACTGGCCCTGTCCGCGACAATGGTCTTGGAAAAACCCTTGATCCCGTAATGAATGGAGATCTGCCCCTGCGGCGCCGCGGGAAACCACGCGGACGCCATGAAAGGGCTCACCCCTTCCCGGCCTTCCAGATACATGTCCCGTAACTCGGTCTCGGCATACAGCCAGCCGCCCAAAGCATTGCCCATGAAGATCCCGACGCGCTTCAAATCCTCGTCCGGCAAATTAATGCCCGCGTCATTCAAGCACATTTCCGAAGCCACCAAGGCCATATGCGAAAAAAGGTCAATTTTCTTTAAAAGCCGCGACGAAACATTGCTGTAGGCCTCCAGTTCCTTGACCTGTCCGGCAATGCGCGACGGATAAGCGCTGGCGTCAAAACGTTCGATCTTCTCAACCGCGCTCCTGCCGCGGACCACGTTGGCCCAAAACACTTTTTTATCCATCCCCGATGGAGATATGACACCCAAACCTGTGATCGCAATGGGGTCCATTATTGATACCTTTGCAAAGTCATGGCTGAGTGGATGCCGGAAAAGCCGCTCGATGTTTTGAGAATACAATCCACCTTCTTTGGAATGGCCTCGTTAGGAATGTAATACAGGTCGCAGCTGGGGTCCGGTTCCTGCTGGTTGATCGTCGGCGGCAAAACGTTGCGCTCAAAGATCAGGGAACTCAAAGCCAATTCTATCCCGTTGGCGCCGGCCAAAGGATGGCCGATCATGGATTTCACAGAACTGATGGGGACTTTATACGCATGCTGACCCAAGGCCATTTTATAAGCGCTGGTCTCGAACACATCGTTCTGGCGCGTCGAAGAACCATGGGCATTGACATAATCAATGGTTTCAGGTTTGATGCCGGCATCTTCAAGGGCCAGGGTGATGCTGTCAGCCATGGCATCGCCTTCCGGCGGCAGGTCGGTCATGTGATAAGCGTTACAGGTGGTGCCGAACCCGGTGATCTCGCAATAAATGCGCGCCCCGCGTTTGAGAGCATGCTCCAATTCTTCAACGACCAAAAGCCCGGCGCCTTCGGAAATGACGAAACCGTTGCGTTGATTGTCAAACGGCCGCGAGGCCCCGGCCGGATCATCATTGTGCACGGAAAGGACATTCACGGTGTCAAACGCGCCGAACGTGATGGGGGTGACGGGCGCTTCAGAGGCACCGGTGAGCATGATGTCCGCGTCCCCATCGCTGATGGTCTCAAAGGAAAACCCGACGGAATCCGTGCCCGCGGTACAGCCCGTGGAGATGGTATTGCAGACCCCCCGCAAACCATACTTGGCGGCCAATTCGCTGGAAGGCGTATTGAACATCGCAGCATCGTACAAGTCCGGACGGACAATGAGCGGATTGATGGGTTTTTTGCCGCTGTCCGTGACCAGGGCGAATTCTTCTTCCATGTATTTGGTGCCGCAAATGGCATTGGCCAAGGACACGCCCATGCGCTCCTTGTCCACCTTGGCGAGGTCCAGACGGGAGTCCTGCAGGGCCATGCGACCGGCTACCATGGCGAATTGGACATAACGGTCCATGCGGATGGCTTCTTCAAACGTAAGGCCCAAAGCCACCGGGTCAAAATCATGCACCTGGGCCGCGATCTTGGTGTTGAACAGCGACACGTCAAATTCCGTCACCCGGCGCACGGCCGAAACACCCTTGATCATGGCGCTGTAACAGGCATCATTGCCGATGCCGTTGGGCGCGATGATGCCGACCCCCGTGACCACAACACGTCTTTTCTTCATATCAATGTCTCAACGTTTCATCCATTAAATTGTTATGACTGGCAATGACCTGCCAGCCCTGCCCGCCGGGCAGGCGGGGGTCCTTGCCTTTTTTCCACGTCATGGTGTAGCGGCGGATGACCCTTTTAACGCCTTCCCCGCTTTGTTCAACGGTAAAAATGCAATACTGCAGGATGGCGATGTCACCGTGCAATTTCATTTGAATGGGGCGCAATTCGCAAATGGCGATGTTCGTGTTCTTGGTCCAGAACCCCACCCATTTCTCCAGCCACGGACGGTCCACGGGCAAAGGGCTTTCATGGCCATAACCGATCATGTCCGGGTGGATGTATTTGATGAATTCCTCAACGCGCTTGTTGATCAAATGGTCCCAATGCGTTTCCAGGCAATTCCAGACCTCACGTTCGGTCGTTCCCCAGTATTCGGGGACCCAGGATGCTAATTTGCTCATACGGCCTCCATTGATTTTATGCTGAAAGCATTTTTAACGTCCGTGGCGCTGAAAAATTTTCCGGTCCGCTCCGCCTCATGCACCATGTTCACGACGCGTTCGTTGAGCGGCGCATTGAAATGCAAATGTTTGGCCAAATGCACCACTTCCCCGTTGATGAACTCTATTTCGCTCGTCTTGCCGCGCAGGATGCTCTGCAAAATAGACCCATACAACGGCTCCTTGCTCAAACCGGTCAGGGTTTTGTTGATGATCGCCGCACCCTGCTCCAGCGGCATACCGGCCAAACCTAAAATCTTTTCCTTTGGGAAATCCGGCATGGAAACCATCTCGATCTTCGCATGCCGCACAATGTCCAGTCCTTCCTTAAGGAGCATCATACTCAAACGGCACAGGTCCAGATCGGCAAAGGTCTCCTGCATGGACTTGCCGATGAGCGCCGGGATGCAATTGTTGAAATTCACAAAAAGTTTCAGGTACTTCATGCCCATGATATCGGGGCTCATCACCACTTTGAACGCCTTGCCCAGGACCTCACCCACCTGATGCGCGGTCGCATCCAAAGGCGTCAACGGACGGCCGATGATCCAATCGCCTTCAAAATTGAACGTGACCTCGCCGGGTTTGACATAGGTGGCGCCGAACATCACAATGCCCGACATTTGTCGGCTGCGGTCAAAATGACCGCTCAACAGATGGTCCGCCTGCACGCCGTTCTGGCTTGTCAAAACCAGGCCTGTTCCTAGATATTCACTATTATCCTGAAAGGCCTTTTCCAGATCTTGCGTCTTGACGGTAAAAATGACCAAGTCATAAGGTTGATCCAGACGCGGGACGGTCCGCACGCGGATATTTGCACTTCCCCGCGCGCCATTAATGGTCAAACCGTTGGTCTTGATGGCCTTCACCTGATCGGGCCGGCCAACCAAAAGTACATCCCTGCCTTGCCGGCCCTCGGCTTCGCCGCGAGGCGAGCAGGCAGGTTGCCCCGCCTGACTTAAATAACCGGCGACAACACAACCGATGGCGCCAGCACCAATGACCGCGATCGTCATGCCTGCCCCTTATAATTCAAATCGACCTCGTCCATGATGCGGATCATCAGCGAATAGAAGGCCTTGGGCACTTCCGTCGTGAAGGCGGCAACGATGTCCTTTTCCTCAACCTGCGTCGAGGCGCGCTGGTGGGCGTTTTGTTCGGCCTTTTTATTCACCACTTCCTGCGCGATCCCGCGATGAAAAATGGGAATAAGATTGAGCATCCTGTTATATTTGGCCAGGGCCGTGGGCTCCCACTTCATAGTTGTTTGCACGATGACCATTCTTTTTACCTCGCCGCGGACTGCACGCGCGAGTTCGCCTCCCATTTGGAAATGTTGTTCATGAAATCCTTCACGCACAATTTCACCTTGATATGGTAGTTGCTTTCCATGATGCGGTGGATGCGTTCCGGCTTGGAATAATATTCCCGCATGCACCAGGCCCCCAAACGGCCGACCTCCTCAACGCTCAAATGATCAGTGGGGACCACGGGATGCTGGAAATCCCAACCTTTAAGGTCGATCTTGTCCGGATCGAACCATCCTTTCTTGATCCCGTAACGCCAGTCCGGAGAATTGGGCACCGGCGTCAAATAATCCAGGGCAAAAATGTCCGGGTCGATCTCATCGGCAACGCGCAAACGTTCCTTGATCTTCGCTTCCGTGTCCTCTTTCAGGCCGATCAATACCGTCCCGACGCTGCCGATGTCATTTTCACGCAGAATATCGACCGTCTTTCTGATCTGCGCTATGGTCACTCCTTTGCCGGTCTTGCTCAAGGTCATATCGTCCTCGACCTCCACACCCGTTAACGCCAAAAACAGGCCCGCTTTTTTCATCAACGGCAGGATCTCATGCTGGGAGATCCATTGATCGGCACGGCCCAAACACACCCAGTCGATCTTGTTGCCGCGCTTGAGTTTTTCCTCGCAGAATTCGATCATGGCGGGAGTGTCCGTATTGAACGCGTCATCCTGAAAAACAACCGTGTTGATCTTGTATTGCTTCGCTAAAATATCCAGTTCATCAACGATGCGTTTGCCTTTCAACCCCCGCCAGGACGTGAAATCTTTGGTGGCGGTGCGGCTGTCATAAAGCGCCCATTCATAACAAAAATGACACTTGCCCGGACAGCCGCGGGACGTCATCAATTCCGCGAACGGTTTCCAATAGGTGTGCCCGACGTATTTGTCCATGGGGAACAGGTCATAGGCCGGCATGGGCAGGACATTCAAATTGGGGATCAGATCACGGTGCGGCCCCACGACAATGGCCCCGTCTTTCTGGCGGGATACCAGGCCCGGGATCCCCCGTTCATTCCTGGGGTTGTCCGCGGCCATATTATTGATCAAATCCTCCATGGTCAATTCCGCCTCCCCGATCATGATGTGATCCATGGCCGGGTTCAAGCGCATCTGACGTTCGTAATCGCCGGAATACCATAACCCCCCGGCCACGGTCCTGACATTGGGCATGGCTTCTTTGATGATGCGCAGCCCTTCATTAAAATACCAGATGACCGCAGCACCACAGGTCGAATGCAGCAATTCCCCGACAAAAACAATGTCCGGATTGCTGTTTTGAACGAATTTCAACATCGCCTCCCAGTCCATGTCCAGCGCGCGGGAATCAAGCACTTGGACCTGGGCCAGCTTTTTTTCACGCAAATAGGCCGCCAGCTGCGCGTGCATTTGATTGGCGGCTTTGTGGTTCCCGTGTGAATCCCACGCCTTAAGCGGCGGGGTTAAAAAAAGGACTTTCATAATGTTCTCCTGTTATTTTTTTAAAACCACGACGTTACCAGCGGCTTGCCTCCCGGCGTCTGGTCGGTGGTGACCGTTTTTATCTGTGTATATTCATGCAGCCCTTCTTGACCCAATTCCCGTCCGAAACCGCTTTGTTTATACCCGCCGAACGGTACGGCATTGTCGAAAGCGCCATAGGTATTGATCCACACCGTGCCACAGCGCAAACGTTTGGCAACACCATTGGCCTTGACCAAATCCTGCGTCCATACCATGGCCGCGAGACCATACTTAGTTTCATTGGCCAAATGAACGGCCTCATCAACGGACGTAAAAGGCATCACGCACAACACCGGACCAAAAATTTCTTCCTGCGCAATGGTCATATGATTACGGACGTTGATCAAGATCGTGGGTTCAATGTAGGCGCCCTTGGGATTTGTGTGCGCCGGAATTTTGCCGCCGCACGCTAATTTCGCCCCCTCTTTTTTACCCTGCTCGATCAAACGCAAAACAGCATCGCGATGGGCCGTATTGACCAAAGGACCGAACTCGGTCTCAAAGCTGTCCGCCGGGCCTATATTTAATGTTTGGGCCCGTTTCACCAGCTGTTCGACAAATGTCTTATAAATTTTATCTTCCACCAAAAGCCGCGACCCGGCCGTGCACATCTGCCCCTGATTCATGAAAATGGATGCCAAAGCCCCGCCCACCGCCGCTTCCATATTGCAATCGGCAAAAACAATGTTGGGAGATTTACCGCCTAATTCCAGCGTCAATTTTTTGATGCTTTTGGCGGCCTGGGCCATGACCTCTTTTCCGGTTTCTGTTGAGCCGGTAAAAGATATCATATCCACCTGAGGATGGGAAACCAGATCACGGCCGGCCTGGGCACGTGAAGAACTGATGATGTTCAAAACACCTTTGGGTAATCCCACCTGGGCAATGATTTTGGCCAAGGCCATCACCGCGGCGCAGGCTGTTGGCGATGGTTTTAAAACAACGGTGTTGCCGGCCAGTAAAGCCACAGCGATCTTCCACGCGGCCATGATCAAAGGATAATTCCAGGGAATAATGGCCGCAACAACACCGACAGGTTCTCGGCTGATAAGACACAGGCCTGCCTGTCCGGCAGGCAGGTGCGGGGACGGTATCTCCATGGTCTCGTTATTGAACGGGGTCGCGAAATTGCCGAAATGTTCGAACGTATCCGCACATGCCGGGACATCAATGAACGTCGCGTGCTTGATGGTCTTGCCGGTTGACCGGCATTCCAGGTCTGCCAGTTCCTTGGCATTCTCCCGGATCAGTCCGGCAATGCGCAATAAAAATTTCCCCCGCTCGACCGTGGCCATTTGCGGCCAGCGGCCGTGGTCAAAAGCCAGGCGGGCGGCGTTGACAGCGATCTCGACGTCCACGGCATCGGCGTCCGCCAAACGCGCGAACACCTCGCCGTTGGAAGGATTGACACAATCGAAATATTGACCGCTCAACGAAGGCGCTATTTTTCCTTCCATAAAGAGGTCAAAATCCTGTTTTTGAATATTTGTGATCATTTATTCAACCGGGACCTTGGTCCATAATTGAAAAATGCGGCTGCAAGGCGCATACCATTTGGAAATGCGCGCGAAATCACCCTTCAAATGCATCTTCTTCTGCGTCGTGGCCACGAACGGGTCTATCTGCCGGCTGAACACCGCGCGCCACACCGCCTCCGGCGCGTTGATGACAAATTCAGCTTCAGCGTCCTGCGCGACCTGCGTGATACGGCCGTTCTCGAATGTGAACCGGTGGGCCTGCCCCGTCTCATCCAAAATGACCGCCAGAGCCATGTTCATCGCGGTCTTGCCGCCCAGTTCCTGCATCTGCGCGTCGGCATTGACCAAACGCACGATCTCTTCAATTTGTTCTTTAGAAAAAAGTTTGTATTTTTTATTTTTGTCACCCCCGAATGACGACCTGCACCGCAGGTCGTCTGCTATCGGGGGTCCGGAAATAGACGTGTCTGGATTCCCGACAAAAGTCACCACCTTTGGCGGGATCCCGTCCGTAGGCGGGACATTCGGGAATGACATTTTTTTATAATGAACATTGACCAGATCCATCTTCACTTGCTCTTCCAATTCCTGAATAAGAACAAAAGCATTGAACAGATCATCCCCCACCGCCACAACGCCATGATTTTTGAGGACAACGATATTATTCATTTTAAGCGCGTCCACCACGGGCGCGGGATCGGTGACCGATGGGGTTGTTTGGGCAACAGCTTTCACTTCGCCCAAATAAAATCGCGCTTCAAATGTTTTAGGCGTGAAACGATCATTGGACAAAAAGAAACCATTGGTATAGGTCGTATGCGTATGCAGGACGCATTGGACCTTCGGCAGCGCCTTATAAACAGCCGTGTGCATCAGCCGCTCGGTGGAAGCCATGCCTTTCCCAACGACCTCGCCTTTGAGGTCCATCGTGAGAATATCTTTGTCGGTCAAATATCCCAGACATGTGCCCGTGGCCGTTATCAAAACGGTATGGGCATCCAGGCGCTGGGAAATGTTACCGTTAAAACCAAACACCAGCCCCTTGTCCCAGAGGAGTTTGCCGGTTGCGATGATCTTATGTTTTAATTGTTTGTTCATTTTAGGTATTTTTTCGGAACCCATTCGACCAACGGCACATAGGTGTTTGTCCCCGATGGTGCCGTGGCCATACCCTTAAGACCTAACAGGTCCTTGGACGTTCCCAAAAAATGTTTTTTATGTTCCGCTTCCAATAAACGCACGGCAATATTGTGTTTCTTGGCCAGGACGGCCAGGATCAACGCCCCGGTATCACACAATGCGCCGGTTTTATCGGCGTATTGGCAGGCCAGGACCACTTCCTTGACCAAATTCTTATAGAACAAATAGCCCGCCATGTTGTCGCAAATGATGATCGGCTGTCTCTTCTTGTCCAAAAAGAAACGGCTGTTGTGTTCTCCCGCCCTTAAAGATGGACGGCCTTCACAAATGACAATGCCGTCTTTGGCTTTGATCTTGGCCAAAGAACCGTTGGTTAAAACACCCTGGATCAGGCAAATCGAATTCTTCTTAAAGTCCAGCATGGATCGCTATCGCTTTCGTAATGTATTGATGAGGGACAACGTCAAAGCCCGGATAAAAACCGACGACGCCCGCCGGAAACAACCGTTTGCGCTCGTATTGAATGACTTCCATACCGGAGCGCTGTTCAATGGGCATGTCCTCACCTTCGGCCACGCCTTTGGACGGCTGGGTCAGCACGATCAACGGAATGTTAAATTCTTTGGCCAGCACAGCGATCTGGTAACTGCCGATCTTATTGGCAATGTCTCCGTTAGCCGCGGAACGGTCAGATCCAATGATAACTTTATTGACCATGCCTTCCGCCATCAATGCGCCGGCCGCATTATCGGCAACTAAAATAACTTGCGCTTTGGCCTGGGTTAATTCCCAAATGGTCAACTTGGCGCCCTGCATGTAAGGCCGGGTTTCCGTGGCATAGAATTTGATCTTTTTGCCTTGGGCCAAGGCCAGACTGGCAGCCATGGCCAGCTCGCCGCTGACATTGCAATGGGTCAAAATACGGTCCCCATCCTTCATGGACTCGGCAATTTGACGGACACGCTCCAGACGGCGGCCGCGGATGCCGGCCAAGAACCCTTCGACCGTCTTGGTAACTGCCGTGCGCACGTCCGCCCCATTGGCTTTGGCCTTGTGGGCCACACCGACAATGATCCCCGTGACTTCCGCGAACGGGAACGTGGGTCGGGAATCGTTCAATTGCTCGGCGACCTTTTGCACATACGCTAATAAATCGCCTTTGTGTCCCAGTTCCAGCAAAAACGCGTTGAGCACCACCAAAAATTGTCCAAAAGCGCGGGTTTTCATGTCCCGGATAACAGCAAGGGCCCCCTTGACATTGCGCACAGGGATATACTTGATCTTCGACGGGACCAGGGTCTCGTCGAGGACATAAAGCGTGTTGCCTTTAATATGCGCCGGCCAAAATAACGGTGATTCAAACATCTTATTTTAATTCCTTTTGTTTGATCAAATTAAACGCAATGTTGATCAGCGCGCCTTCAGCCATGTAATAATCCGCGTTCATGAAACCCATTTCACCGGTGATCAGGTTATCGCTGACCGCCAAAATGGACACGGCCGGGATCTTATACAACTGGGCCAATGTCAAAAATACGGAACTGACCATGTCCACGGCAATGCAGTCCCGGTCAATGGCCTTATTCACGTGTTCCTTCGTTTCACGCAAAATAGCGTCGGTGGACCAGACCTTGCCCTCATGAACGGCCAATCCACAGGCCTTGGCCGCGGCGACCAACTGGGCGTTAAGAGCCACGTCGGGCAAGGTCACAAACGCGTCATCCACATAATACGGGGACACCCCGTCCCCGCGCACGCAGCCCGTGACCACGATCAGGTCGCCGACCTTGATCGCGCTGGACAAGGCCCCGCAGCTGCCGATGCGGATCAAACAGCCCGTTTGGCCGTTGCATAAGATCTCCGTCGTAATGGCCGTGTCCGCGGCAAAACGCCCGCCATTGATGGTGGTCACCTTGACGTCCTCATAAGTCCCCGTGAACATGGTGTATTCCATGAACGCGAATTTCTTGACGGGATTTTTCAATTTTTTCATGACACTTTCCATGCGCTCGCGGGGACCCGGCACAATGGCGTATTTGCCGAAATCCACCGGCAATAACTGCACCATCCCCATCAGGTCCTTGCCGGCCAAATGCACGTCCCGGCTCATTCTTTCTTTTTCTAAGATGGACATACGATCTCCTAACGGTCTGCGGCACCTTGAAATTCGCCAAATGTTCGCGGGCAAAATGACGCACGTCCTGCGGTGTCAACGCAACACCGGCTTTGAGCACGATGAATGCCTTGAGTGCCTCGCCTTTGAGGGCATCGGATGTTCCTATGACAGCCGCCTCCAGAATTCCGTCGTGCTTGCATAGAGCGCTTTCCACTTCCGGCGCGTAGACGATCTGCCCCGCCACCTTGATCATTTCTTTCTTGCGCCCGACGATATACAAAAAACCCTGCGGATCGAAACGTCCCAGGTCACCGGTATGAAACCACCCATTGCGTTTGGCTAAGCCCGTGCTTTCAGGATCTTTGTAATATTCCTGCATGACCACCCAGCCGCGGATGACGATCTCGCCGATACACTTTCAATGTTCGGGGCATCCAAAGGCGTGACCGTATTCGGCGGGCATGTTTCGGTCATGCCCCAGCCGTTCAAAAGTTTGGCATTGGGACAATATTGATGGAAACGTTCCAGGACATCCGGCGAAGAGGGTGCGCCGAAAACCACCACCCAACGCAGGGATGAAAGGTCGAATTGTTCGATATGCTTTAAGGTCAGCAATGCCGTGTACATCGGCGGGACAATGTGAAAACACGTGA
>JACPXN010000051.1 GCA_016196515.1 Candidatus Omnitrophota bacterium
CCAAGCGTATAATAAGACAACGTATTCCTTATGGTACCCAGTACAGATTTTCCAGGAGGTGTTGTTATGGTATCTTTACAAAATTGGCTTGTTTGCATTGCTACGATTGTAATCGCTGTGTCGTCGGTTTTTACTTGGCGTGTTTACCAGAAGTTGGCTGATATTACCAAAGACAGTCTGAACGAAATGAAAGAAAGCTCAAAAATTTTGAAAGAACAAGTAGCCTTGTTTCGAGACCAACTTTCTTTGTTTGATGAATACCTTACTTTGATTTTCGTAGTCGAGAGAGAAAAAGGAAGCGGAGATACACCTAGACATAGTCAGATCGCGCGGGTTTTGGATGGGCGTCCTGAATAGTCCCGCCGGAAATCTGTACCGCATATCAAGTGGATAGGTTAGCTTGACCGCAGGTCTTGGATTAATGATGGTGAAGACTCTCTCCCGCTTGTTTTTTCCTACCCGTTCTACGCTACGCTTGAGTCTTGCGTTCTGAGTCTGTTATACTACCGCCACAGTAATCTCCCTTCGAGAACTTGCTCATTCTGATAAATTTTGCGGAGCAAAATTTATGTCTGGTCACTCGAAATGGGCGGGCATCAAGCATAAGAAGGCGATTGTCGATGCCCAGCGGGGGAAGGTCTTCAGCAAGATCGTGCGGGAGATCACGGTGGCGGCCAAGCGCGGCGGCGGCTCGCCGGAGGCCAATCCTCACCTGCGCCTGGTCATGTCCAAGGCGCGGGACGCCAATATGCCCAAGGACAAGATCGAGCAGGCGATCAAGAAGGGCACCGGCGAGCTGCCCGGCGTCTCCTACGAGGAGATGGTGATCGAGGGTTATGGACCGGGAGGGGTGGCGATCTTGGTGGAAGCGTTGACGGACAACAAAAACCGCACGGCGGCGGAGCTGCGCAGCCTCTTTACCTCAGGAGGCGGCAATCTCGCAGGGGCGGGCAGCGTCTCGTGGCAGTTTCAGAAAAAAGGCTCCGTGGCGGTGAAGACGTCGCTGATCGAAGAGGACCGGCTCATGACCCTTGTGCTGGAGGCGGGGGCTGAGGACCTGAGCCGTGAGGGTGATCTGTATCTGATCATCTGCCAGCCGCACGACCTGGAGCGGGTCAAGCAAACGCTGACCGCCAATCGCCTCGGCTGGGAATCGGCCGATCTGACGTCAGTGGCGTCCTCGTTGGTGCGGGTGGAGGATGCCCATCAGGCGAAACGTTTGTTGACGTTGCTGGATGAGTTGGAAGACCAGGACGACGTCCAGCACGTCTATGCCAACTTTGATATTCCGGATGCGATCTTGGCGGAACATGCCGCATAACTTTTTGCTTCGCAAAAAGTTATTATCAGGGAAACGACAGATTTCCGAAGGGAAATTTATAATTATGGGCATTGACCCGGGGCTGAATGCGACGGGCTATGGGATCATTCAAATCGTCTCGGACCGGCTCCAGGTTGTGACAGCAGGCGCCGTTCGTCCTTCCCCGCGCTTGCCCATCGGCGAGCGGCTCCTCCATCTCTATGACGGGCTGAGCCAAGCCGTCACCGCGCACCAGCCTGGCCTCGTGATCTTGGAGTCGCTCTTCACCCATCACCAGTATCTCACGACGGCCGCGTTGATGGCCCATGCCCGAGGCATCGCGTGTGTGGTCGGGGCGCAGCACGGTCTTGAGATCGTGGAATATCTGCCCACACGCATCAAAAAGGCGCTGACGGGCTACGGCTCTGCTTCGAAGGAGCAAGTGGCTCGGGCGGTTGGGATGTGGTTGGGCGTCGATCCGAGCGGGTGGTCGTCTGACGCCACGGACGCCTTAGCGCTGGCGATCGCCCATGCGCATATCCATTCCGCTTCGCGGAATGGATATATTCAAAAATCAACACGATCCAGAAACGTTGCGAAGCATTTGGCTTCGCAACGTTTATCAAATGGCGTTTGCCAGATAATAAATTCTCCGAAGGAGAATTTATTATGATCTGTCGGCTTCGCGGGATGATTCGTGAACGGAGCGAGATGTCGCTGATCCTGGATGTCCACGGCGTCTCCTACCACGTCTTGGTGCCTCCGTCGATCATGCAGAAGCTGTCGGACAGAGTCTCTGAACAGGGTGAGGTTGAGCTCGTCACGTTCCACTACCAACAGCTGGAGGTGGGGAAGGGCTTTCCGATCCTCATCGGGTTCACGAATGACGTGGAACGAGAATTTTTTGAGCGGTTCATCACCGTTTCGGGGGTGGGACCGAAGGCCGCGCTTCGGGCGTTGACGATGCCCATTCCGACGATCGCGCAGGCGATTGACGAGGGCGACCTGGCGTTTCTGAAGTCGTTGCCCGGGATCGGCGAGCAACGAGCCAAAGAGATCGTGGCCAAGCTCCAGGGCAAGGTGGGGAAGTTCGCGCTGATCCAGGGTCAAGCCTATCCGGAGGCGGCTGAAGAGAATCAGCCGACTGACATTGAAGAAGAAGCGGTGGCGGTCTTGCTCCAACTGGAATATCACAAGCACGAAGCCAAAGAGATGGTCAGAGCCGCCTTGACGAGAAATCCCAAATTAAAGACCGCCGAGGAGCTGCTCAACGAAGTCTACCGCCAGCGCCTGTCTGCCGTCCCATCTCGGACGGGACAGGCAGGTCTGCACGCCCAACCGGTGTCATGACCAGGCGAACGACCGATCGGCTTGTTGCGCTCTCCCCACCCTCCGCGCCACCGATCGACTCCGATGCAAGCGGGGTCGGAATCCCGACCGTTGAAACCGATGAAGATCAGATTCTCAACCTTAGCTTACGTCCCAAAGGATTCGGGGAGTTTGTGGGTCAGCAGGCGGTGGTTGACAACCTGCACGTGGCGATCCAAGCGACCCAACGACGGGGAGAGCCGCTGGAGCACCTGTTGCTGGCCGGGCCGCCTGGGCTTGGCAAGACGAGCCTAGCCCACATCGTCTCGCAGGAGATGGGCTCGAAGATCACCGCGACGAGCGGGCCGGCGATCGAGCGGGCCGGCGACCTGATCGGCGTGTTGACGAA
>JACPXN010000055.1 GCA_016196515.1 Candidatus Omnitrophota bacterium
ATATACAAAAAACCCTGCGGATCGAAACGTCCCAGGTCACCGGTATGAAACCACCCATTGCGTTTGGCTAAGCCCGTGCTTTCAGGATCTTTGTAATATTCCTGCATGACCACCCAGCCGCGGATGACGATCTCGCCGATACCCCCATCCGGTAAAACATGGTCCTCATCATCCACGATCCGGATCTCGCAATTCGGCGCCGGCTTGCCGACACTTTCGATTTTCGGATCATTCAAAGGCGTGACCGTATTGGGCGGGCATGTTTCGGTCATGCCCCAGCCGTTCAGAAGTTTGGCGTTCGGGCAATACTTATGGAAACGTTCCAGGATATCCGGCGAACTGGGCGCGCCGAAAACCACCACCCAACGCAGAGATGAAAGGTCGAATTGTTCGATATGCTTTAAGGTCAGCAATGCCGTGTACATCGGCGGGACAATGTGAAAACACGTGACCTTGTACTGTGTAACGTTCCTTAAAAATTCCAGCGGCCCAAAACGGTCCATCAACACCAGGGTGATCCCGAACAGGACGCAATTCTGGATATAAATGAACCCGCCGATGTGGCTTAAAGGAAGGGCGCATAATTTCACGTCGCGCTCGTTTAAGTCCACGAAATGTTTCATCGCTTCCGGCGACCCGTCGAGATGGCGGTAATTCAACAAAATACCCTTGGGCTCACCTGTCGTGCCCGACGTGTACATGATCAGCGCCGGGTCCTCTTCCTTGACTTCGGCCGGCGGCGTGCTCCCGCCGCCCAAAAGCGAGGCCCACGGGCGTTCCCACGCCAGCCCCCCGAGCGGCTGTCCCACAACAATAACGGTCTTAAGCGACGGCAGGGCCGCCTTCAAAACCTGAATGTCCACATCCGGTCTGTATAAAGCGATCAAAATTTCAGCTTCCGAATGACTTAAACAGGAAACCAATTCCTCTATTTTGAGCATATGATCCAGGGGCACGACCGTGGCTCCCAGATAGAACAACGACAAATATCCGTAGACATATTCCGGACAATTGGGAAGATAAATAGCGACCTTTGCGGATTTTCGGACACCGGCACAGGATAAGCCCTTAGCCAATTGAAAAACCATGGTCTTAAGGTCGTTAAAGGAAACCGGCCGGTCTTTAAAGATCAGGGCTGGTTTTGTCCCAAAACGATTTGCTGTGGATTGTAAGATATTGGTAATATTCATAATATAGAATAGTAAAATTTTACTATATAATAAAAAGAAGTCAAGAACTACATAAAAAGGGGTTAAAGGTGCTGGATCAGGCGATCGGTGGAAGCGATCTCGGCATCGACAAGGTCAAGATCATGTGCAAGGATCAGCCGGATGGATTCCGACTTTTGGGGGGATTTTTCTCTCAACTGGGCCAATTGGCGGCTGATCTTCTTTAAAAGCGTCATCCTGGCCTTTAAGCGCCGGCGGGCCTGTCCCTTGTCCACCAAAGGCAGAAAATACAAAGACAGGTTCATCTGAAAGAACGGGCGCTCCAAAGACAAAAAACTGGTCTGAACGAGCCGGTCGAATTTCTTTTGGCCCTTGACGGTGATGCGGTAAACGTGTTTCTCCGGACGGCGGCCCTCCCGCCCGGTCTGTTTTTCAATGAAACCCTCTTCTTCCATTTTCTGCAGAGGATAATAAATGGATTTGATCTTGATCCCGATATTGGGGGCCACGTCCGCTTCGATCTGGCGTTTGATCTCGTAACCGTGCTTGGGACCCGATGCCAAAAGACCTAGAAATAAAAGTTCGTGTTCGATCATGGGGCGGTCAAGACCTTGTCCAGACCTTTGAACAGGGCTTTGGCAACGGCGCGTTTGGCATTGGTGCTTAAAGAGGAAATTTCAACGCGGACCTCGGTGTCGGATATCTCGACGAAGAAGATCCCGACCTCCGTCGTATTGATGTAACCGGGGATACCCATCACGACCACATGACCTCTCACCTCGTCTTTTTGGAATATCAGATAGTGGTTCTCCTCAATGACCTTAAGCACGGCCTCCATGCATTCCCAGTATCCTTTGGGATACGTCCTGGTGATGGCGTCCACGCGCCTTTTTTCCATTTCCCGGATGGAAGAACCCCAGAAGGTCCGACCGACCTCGGCCACGAACGCGCACCCGGCCAGGGTAAGAGATAAAATAGCGACGGAAAAAATCTTTATTTCCCGATGTTTCATGGCCCCTCCGGCTGCCCTTCGGGTAGCGGTCCTTTGACCTTCAATTTGATCTCTTCATACGCTTTTTCCAAAGCCACAAGTTGAGAACGTGTTTTTTCCAATTCGAATTGGGACAATTTCTCGCGTTTGGTGAACTCTTGACCCTGTTTTTCCATCTCCCGCGAAACCTCCTCCAGACGATTCTTCGCCGCCTGCAGTTCGATCTGGTCCTTTTCCATGGCCGCCACACGGCCCAGGGCCTGCTCCAACTGGACCTTATAATTATCACACATGCGTTCAAATCCAGAGGCCTGCGCCCGGTGTTTGGTGATCTCGTGATGCAGGGCCTCAATCTCCTCGACGGGCGCTGTTCCCGCCGATGGCGGGGCGGCTTTCAATTTGGTCATCTCGGCATTGGCCGCCAGCAATTCATCCCCCATGTGTTTACGGACAGCAACGATCTCATCCTGCAACTCTTTGATGTTCGCCTTTCCTGCCTCCAACTGCCCTTGTAACGAAGAATTGTCCTCACGCAAGCGGTCCAAAGACTGCTCTGCTTCGGCCATCCTGGTCTTGTCCCCTTGTTGGGCCTCTGTCTTTAATTTTTCATTTTCTTGAGTCAGGGTATCGATCCTCGCCATGGCTTCCTGGGCCTGGGCCGCTGCCTTCTCGGAGATGAGGCGCATTTCCTCTTCCAAGTCTTCAACGTGTTTTTGAAGTCCCGGTTCCTTCATTGCAGATGGCATGATCGGCTGGATGGATACGGACGCAACGGATTCTTTGCGCAGCATACAGAACAAAAACCCCAAAAGAGCGCCCGCGAAGAACATGACCCCGACGATCATATAAAAGATAACCATAAATCCTCCGTATTGAGATCCCTCGTTCGAGTGACGACTTATAAACTCGGGATAAATTCGCCCTTCAAACTTATGTCACTTTCGTTCCATAAGTTTGGGGCTCATTTACCAAATGGTTTTATTTTTAAGATACCCGCAATAATCGCGGACAGCGTCTTCCAAAGACAAAAACGGTTTCACATACCCGGCCCGGCGTAATTTGCTGATGTCGGCTTGCGTAAAATACTGATAACGCGTCTTTAAAACTTCCGGCATTTCACTATATTCGATACGGACCGGTTTCCCCACGGCGGAAAAGAGCGCGGCAGCCAGATCGTTCCATGTGCGGGCACGGCCCATGCCCAGATTGAAGATCCCGTTGACATCCTTATGGTCCATAAAAAATAAAAGCGCATCGACGGCATCCTTGACATAAATAAAATCCCGCATCTGTTCGCCGTCTTTATACTTGGGGTCATAGGACTTAAAAAGGGC
Organism: Candidatus Omnitrophota bacterium; assembly: GCA_016196515.1. GTDB lineage: Bacteria > Omnitrophota > Gorgyraeia > Zapsychrales > Fredricksoniimonadaceae > JACPXN01. Next base: position 3,495 of record JACPXN010000055.1, read on the forward strand.
CATTGTCCCCTCGGAAACGACCCTGTCATAGGCTTTGGCGATGATGCTCCTCATGTCCCCCTTGTGGTATTCATTGGGGCCGAACACGTTAAAAAACTTCACCCCCACCATGCGGTCCTGATAACCTTGGGCCAGGACCCACTCGTCGAATTTTTGCTTGGATTCGCCATAGGGATTCAACGGCTTTAGCCGGGATATTTTTGTTTCATCGTCACTGTAGCCCCGCACACCGTCGCCGTAGGTCGCGGCGGACGAAGCATAGATCAAACGGGACTTGGACTTGACCGCCCAATGGGCAACATGGCAGGAATATTCAAAGTTATTGGTTTGAAAATACGCGACATCCTGCAGGATCGTGGAACTGCAGGCACCCATGTGAAAAATGCAGTCAACATTAAAATCGAACGGACCGCGGCGGATGGACTTTAAAAACTCGGCCTTGTCGAAATAACGCGCATACTTTTTCCCGGCCAAATTCTTCTTTTTAAGGTCATCATCGCCGTCATAATGGTCCACGACGACGATGTCCTGACGCCTTGATTCATTGAGCTTCGCGACTAAGCAACTGCCGATGAACCCCGCGGCTCCGGTGACGACGATCATATTCCCCCTGTGCCTGTACGGGCGCGGCTGCCGCCGTGCCCCTACCTTGTTTGCGCGGCAATTTCATACCCCAAAGCATCCCCTAAGGCATCAGCGGCCTGAAAAACATCCTTAAAATCGCCCAAATGCGCGTCCCCGGCGAACGTCAGGACCTTGGCCCCTGTCGAGGACAGCCAGATCTCCCCTGATATGGCCAGGCGTCCTTTACCCCGGCGTAAAACCAAACGTTTAAGACGACCGTTTTGAGAAAGTTCCTCAATGTATCCCTGAAAAACCAGGTTCGGTTCATCCTCCGGTGCGGCAATGATCAAAGATGTCCGGGCCTGCGCAAGCCGGTTGGCAATACCCTTGATGATCATCAATGAAACGCGGTCCGATTGTTCATCAGCCGATGTCCGGGCCCCGGCCTTTAAAGGCGTGAACGCTATTTTCCCACCGGACTTAAGAGCAGCGGCATCAACAAGAGTGACAACAACATCGAGGGGTTTTTCGGACGGCTTGACCTGCGCCTGCCCGAAACAGCCGCTGAAAACGAACACCAACGCCGCGCACATGAAAGGAAAAATGGACATCATTACGGGATGAATCTTAGCATAGACCGGGCAAGGGCTCAACCATAAACCAGAATTGTTAATGGGGGGTCATGACGGACATGGCTTTCAGGTCGACGTTGGGGGTCGGCCGGCACAGATAATAACCCTGACCGGCGTCCACGCCCAATTCGACGAGCATATCGAGGTCCTGTCTGCCTTCAATGCCTTCCGCGACGCACATCACCTGATTGTCCCGGCAAAAAGAAACGATCAACTTGACGATGCTTTTTTTGACGCAGTCATAGGCCAGACCGGACACGATGTGCCGGTCGAGTTTGATGAGTTCCGGGCGTGTCTCAACGATGGACTCCAGGCTGGCAAAACCGCCGCCCACATCGTCAATGGCGATCTTGAACCCTCCACGGCGGTAATCCAAAAGGCGGTCAAAAAATATCTTGTATTGGCTGATCGCGGAACGTTCCGTGATCTCCAAAAATACCTTCTGGCTGGACATCCCCCAATTGCTGAACATGTCTTTGATCACAATGAACCTGTCGCTTTCAACCAAATACGGGTCGCAATTCAAGAACAAATGCTCCTGCTCGAAGAGCCGTGTCGCGATCGCCAGTGCTTTTCGCCAAACCACCATTTCCAGCTGATAATACAGGCCGAAACGCAAAGCGGCTTTGAACATCTCTTGTGGGTCGGATAAAATACCCTTGGTCTGGGGACGGCTCAAGACCTCAAGGCCGAACAAACGCATGGGTTTTAAAAGATAAATGGGCTGGAAATACGGAATGACCCGTTCATGCTTGATGATGTGCTGCAATTCATTCATCACCGCGTACTGCCGCTGTGAATGCTCATAGTCGGCGGTATGATTGCTGCGCCTGAGCACGGCTTCAATGCGGGCGAACAATTCTTCGGGTTCAAAGGGCTTGGCCAGATAATCATCCGCTCCGAGATGAAAACTTTCGATCTTGTCGCGGTTCTGGGTATTGGCGCTGATAATGATGATGGGGATATTTTGGGTCCGGGCGTCGCTTTTTAAAAGCCGGCAGGCCTCAAAGCCCTGTTGGTCCGGCAAGAGAAGGTCAAGAAGGATGAGGTCTACGCCGTCATTGACTTTTTTCAGGGCTTCCGGGCCGTTTTTAACGGCCGTGGCCTTATACCCGTGTGTGCCCAGAAGCAATAAAAGAAGCCGGGAAATCGCGGGTTCATCATTGACGACCAAGACCCTTTGACTGTTGATACCGCTTGCCATCGCCAGAGTTTTCCTTTCGAGATGTAAAGCGGACTCTAAGATGTACTTTAAGTATAACTCTAACGCGAAAAGAAATCGATGGCTGTAAAGCGGAACCATTCAATTTTTTTCATCTGACCCATTTTTTTATCCTTAAGGGGAACAAGCGGTTAGGTGAAAAAAACGTCTTTCGAAAAAGCGCTTTCTTTAAAAACCAAAAAACAGCGGAATTATTGATCTAAAACAGAAAATTCGGCAAAACAATACGATAGGCCGGATCCGGATAGAACAGGGGTGCGGCGGACTTCTTTAAAGCGGTTTGGAAGGGGCGGAAAAAAAGCGTCGCAGGCAAAATCACCACGAACAAACGTTATCAACAAACGCTGACATAAAGGATGAGGAAGGGCGTATGTATAAATTTGGGCACCGCCGATCACAAAAATATTTTCTATTTCAGAATCCTTCTCCAACACATCCATCGCTCTTTCAAGGGTCGATTCGATGAGGGCGCCTCGCGCTTCAAAACCGGCATTGCGGCTCAAGACCACATTCAAACGGTTAGGCAAAGGCCTGAATTTTGCGGGCAGGGATCCCCATGTTTTGCGTCCCATAATGACGGCATTTTTCCCGGATGGACCAGAAGTCGCGGTCGTCATATCCTTAAAATATTTTAGGTCTTCGGAAAGATGCCAGGGAATGCCGCCGTTCTTGCCGATCCCCCTGCGGTCATCCATGGCAACAACGATGGAAAACGTTTTGATCATACGGCGATAGGAAATTTGATGAAGGCGGCCGGCTGATAGCCGACCAGTTTGATGTCTTCAAAGCAATAGTCCAGGACATTCTTCTTTGCAAATTCCAGACGGGGCAATGGCCCGGGCGCGCGTCCCAGCTGGATTTTAAGCCCATCGATGTGATTGAAATAAATATGGGCGTCCCCAAAAGTGTGGACAAAGATCCCCGGGGTAAGACCGCATTCGGCGGCGACCATGCTCATGAGAAGCGCGTAACTGGCGATATTAAACGGCACACCCAAAGCCACATCCGCCGAGCGCTGATACATTTGGCAGTCTAAGCGCCCGTTGGCAACATAGAACTGGATCAAAGCGTGGCAGGGCGGCAAAGCCATGCGCTCGATATCAGCGACATTCCAGGCGCTGACAATGATGCGCCGGGAGTCCGGGTTTTTCTTAATGAGATC
>JACPXN010000048.1 GCA_016196515.1 Candidatus Omnitrophota bacterium
CTCTTTCGCCATTGTCCCTCATGCAGGTCCCGGTCCATCTGCGGGATATTCCTCAAAAGGGCCAGCAGGACCCCGATGGTCAATTCAGCCACTGCCAGCGTCGGGGCATCGGGGGTTGAACAAATTTGAACGTTCAACCGGCGCGCGGCGTCAAGATCAACATTGGATACACCGGCCCCGCACCGGGAAATGACCTTTAAGCCCGTCTTGGACAGCACTTCCTCATCCAGCGTTTCCAAACCGGCGATCAGCCCATCATGGCCCGGGAACAACCGCAAGGCCTCTTCTTTAGTCAATTTCTTATTAAAAGGATTCAGGGTCACCTCAAAACCGGCATCGGTCAATGCCTTGATCGGGGCGGGGTCCTGCTCGCCGAAACTGGAGGTTGAAATAAAAACTTTTATTTTATCCATGATCAGGGCCGATGACGCTTTTTAAGCACCAAATAAGAAGTGATCATATGGTCCAGGACCATGTGCACGTCTTCAACCGGACCATATTCGCCTTTTTCGGTCTTAACACAAACAACGATGTCGCATATTTCGGCCAGCCGTCCGCCGTCAAAACCGACCAAACCAATGGCTGTGCCTTTGCGTTCTTTGGCTAATTCGGCCGCTTTGACCACATTGGGACTGTTGCCGCTGGCGGATATGACCACCAGAACGTCCCCGGCTTGAAAATGATTGGCCATCTGCAGGGAAAACACCTGGCTGTAATCATAATCATTGCTGATGGCGGTCAACGCCGCCGCATGGTCATTTAGACTCAAGGCCCGAAACGGCTTACCGCCGGCCTTGCGCACGATCTCCCCCAAGTCCTGGACAAAATGCGACGCGGTCGCGGCACTGCCGCCGTTTCCCGCAAAAAAGATCGTCTGGCCTTTGCTGCTGGCCTCTTCAAAACGTTCGGCCACAGCCAGCACGGCATTAAGATCCAGACGGCTGATCAAACCGCTCAAATTCTGTCCGTAACCCTTAAAAAAATCCGTCTCTGCCGGACTTTGCTTATAGATCCCTTCCACTGTTGCCATGTTCCCTCCACTGATGCTTCTTAACGGTTTCGCGTATTTGCTATGTGCCGGTCGCCGTCCGCCCAGCCCAAAAATGAAGCCGGCCTTAATATTTCAGACAAACGGTTGAATGCCCTGGCGAGCCATACCCTGCCCGGAAGCCATGGCAACCCCCAGCGCGTGGCCTCTTGGCGCACGGCATGAACGGACATTTGACGCTCATGATCGTCAAAATATTTCCTCACAAACGCTTTTCCAATAAGACTGACCGCCATGTCCGGCAAACGGTACACCATGCAGATCATGACCGCCTTGATGATCTTTTCGGTCTTTTGCCAAGGGTCCAGATCAACCAGACTGTCTAAAAAGGCATCTTCCCGGCGGAAATACAAAGCATCGCCGAATACCAGCTGACCACGGCCGATATATTGATGGAAATCTTTTCTTTTCCAGAACGCCCTTCTGATGTCCACGCATTGAAAGCCCCGCTCATCCAGGAACCCGTCCACGTCCCTGAAAAGCGGCTGTCCCTCATAAAGCTTCAAAAACTCAACTTCCACTTCAACTCCGAAGGCATATTTTAATGCGTTCAGCCCGCCTTTGAGTATACTCAATTCGCTGCCCTGGGTATCCAGTTTTATAAAATCAACCCGGCTGTATTTGGTCTCATGCAAGGCCTCATCCAAAGTCCTGACCCTGTCTTGGGGAACAACAAGTTCCTGGACCGTCTCATAACGCTTGGCATCGGCAAAATCATCAATGACCGAATGATCAGGCCTATACACCGAGGATTTGCCGGCCTGACGGGATACGTAGAACGCCAGGGCCATGCGCGTATCATGCAACGCGTAGGGCAAATACGAGGTCCTTTCCGTTGACTTTAGCTTGGCAAATTCTCTTTGATCGGGTTCAAAAGCGACCACATGGACCAATGGATTTAGCTTTTGCCAATACCCGGCGACCCCTCCCATCGCTCCCGCATCAACATAAACAAGAGGGGTGGACAGCTTAAATAAAGAAAATAATTTTTGGGCGGCATTCATGACAACTCCTGGACGGCGAATACTTTTTGATAAAGAGGGTCTTGCCGAATGATCTCTTCGGCAAAGGCCAGGTCCTGGGGGGTATCGACGCTGATCGTGTCATGGGATACGAACCCTTGAATGGGATGGCCGTTTTCCAGGATCCGCATCATGTCCACCCCTTCAATACCCTCCAGCGGGGTCTGCGGCCAGGCGCTGAATTGCAAAAGAAAATCTTTCTTGAATAAATAGATCCCGATCTGCTTGAACGCGTAAGAGAATTTGTCCCTGGATTGCGCGGGGACCGGCTGACGGGAAAAATAGAGCACCCGGTGATGTTCATCCATGACGGTCTTGACCACGCCGGGGCTTGTGAACATATCCCAATCGCTGATGCGGGAAACCAAATTAA
>JACPXN010000062.1 GCA_016196515.1 Candidatus Omnitrophota bacterium
GTTATTTTGTTTCCATTGTTAAAACCGGAACATTGACGTAGGGGCGCGATTTATCGCGCCCGCTGGAGAATTATGGGTTTTGCGAGCTGGATGGCATACAGGTATTTGACGGCCAAGAAAGATAAATTCCTTGCGGTCATCAATGGCGTGGCCATTGCCGGCATCGCCATCGGGGTGGCGGCACTGATCATCGTCATCGGGGTCATGAGCGGCTTTGACCATGAACTGCGTGAAAAGATCATCGGCGCCAATGCCCATGTTTTGGTCGAGCGCGAAACCGGTCTTGAGCCCTACGCGGCCCTGCAGGACAAATTAAAAGTTTTGCCCGGGGTTGTGGCCGCCACACCGTATATCCACGGCAATGTATTTTTGGAAAGCGGTCGCAAGGCCGCGAGTTTGATCCTGCGCGGGGTACAGCCCCAAAGCGAGGGCTCCGTGACCAGGATCGACCAATATCTGGCCCATGGAGCCATCAAAAATCTGAAACCCGACGAAGCCGTCATCGGCAGTCAAATGGCGTCGTTTTATGGTTTGCGCGTCGGGGATGATATGACCATCATCGCCCCGGCGTCCGGTATGGCGGGGGACGCGTGGCGGTATCATTTCAAGGTGGCCGGACTTTTCACGTCGGGCATGTATGACTACGATAGGAACCTGGTCCTGGTGGACCTGCGCAAAGCCCAGGAGATATTCCATATAGGGACGGACACGGTGACCGGGATCGGGTTAAAGTTACGCGATCCGCAAGCCGCCGGGGCACTCAAGAAGAACATTTATGATCTGACGGGATTCAGTTTTTCCGTGCGCACGTGGATGGAGAGCAATTCCAATTTCTTCGCGGCGCTGCAACTGGAGAAATTCGCGATGTTCATTATCCTCATCCTCATCGTCCTGGTGGCATCGTTTAACATCATCAGCACCCTGATCGTGACCGTAACGGGCAAGGTCAGGGACATCGGCATCCTCAAGGCCATCGGCGCCTCCAAAGGCATGGTGGGCCGTTTGTTCATGTGGCAGGGACTGGTGGTGGGGATGCTGGGCACGTTCTGGGGGTTTACCGGCGGGGTGGGTTTGAGTTTGCTCTTGAAGAAATACCAGTTCATCCGCCTGCCGCAGGACATTTATTACATCGACCATTTGCCTGTTCTGGTGCAGGCATCCGACGTGGCCGCCATCGTCGGCGCGGCGATGCTGATCACCTATGCGGCAACAGTTTATCCGGCGATGAAGGCGGCTGATCTGGAGCCGGTGGAGGCATTGCGCTACTGACACGCGGGGGCGGGTTTTGTTCAAAGGTCAGGACTTGTACGCGATGTCTGATGATGCGCGCGCCCGGGCCCGCAACACGGGCATGGGTTTCGTTTTTCAATCGTATCATCTGGTGCCCGAGTTGACGGCTTTGGAAAACGTGATCCTGCCGCGGCTGGTGCAAAATAATTCAAGAAAGACAAGCGCCCTTGAGGCCGAAGGGTTAAAATTATTGGAGCAGTTGGGGCTTTTTCCCCGGGCCGGGCATCGTCCAGCCGAACTCTCCGGCGGGGAACAGCAAAGGGTCGCCATCGGCCGGGCGCTGTTCAACAGTCCCGACGTCATTTTTTGCGACGAGCCCACGGGAAATCTGGATTCCAAAAGCGGGGCCATGGTCATGGACATTTTGCTGCATGTGAACCGCGGCCGTCATCAGGCGGTCGTTATTGTCACGCACGACGAGCTCATTGCCCGGCACGCGCACAGGATCGTGGCCATCAAGGATGGAAAAGTTCAAACGGCCGCTGCCGTGGTCCCATAAAAGGAAATGTAGGGAATGAAAATTTATTTGAACGGTCAGTTCGTGGGCAGGGAGAACGCGAAGGTTTCCGTGTTCGACCACGGCTTTCTCTACGGCGACGGCGCTTTTGAGGGCATTCGCGCCTATGATGGCTTGGTGTTCCGTCTTAAGGAGCACATCGACCGTTTGTACGAAACCATGCAGGCGCTTTCGCTCGACCCGCGCATGACCAGGAAAGAAATGATCAAAGCGGTGGTGGCGACCTTGAAGACCAATCAACTCAAGGACGGATATATCCGTCTGATCGTCAGCCGCGGCGACGGGGACCTGGGGCTGGACCCGCGTAAATGTTCCGGCAGACCCAACGTGATCATCATCACCGACAAGATTACGCTGTATCCGGCCGAGCTGTATCAAAAAGGCATGGCCATCATCACGGTTAAGACGGTCAAGAACCGCCGCGACGCGCTCGATCCGCGGCTGAAAACTCTCAATTATCTCAACAACATCCTCGCCAAGATCGAGGCGAACAACGCGGGTTATGCCGAGGCCATCATGCTCGACGGCGATGGGCACGTGGGCGAATGCACGGGCGACAACATTTTCATCGTCAAGGGCGGGCGCCTGGCGACACCGGCGCAGGGATGTCTTTTGGGCATCACCCGCCAGGCGATCCTGGACATCGCGTCCAAGACCAAGCTGTCGGTATCGGAAGGCTTGATCACCTTAGACGAGGTGTACGGCGCCGACGAGTGTTTTTTGACCGGCACCGCCGCGGAATTGATCCCGGTGGTGAAGGTGGATGGCCGCACCATCGGCAGCGGCAAGCCCGGACCCATGACCGATCAATTGCTGAAGGCGTTTAAGGAATTGACGAAAAAAGACGGCATCCGATATGCAGTGTAACATTTGCGGCAAAAAAAAGGCCACGGTGCATTTGACCGAGATCGTTGACGAACAGATGTCGGAGATGCATCTGTGCGAGGAGTGCGCGCGCCAGAAAAGCACCCAGATGGAACAGCAATTCGGCCTGGCGGACCTGCTGGCGGGCCTTTCCGAATCAGGCATCAAATCCTCGGCCAAGCCCGAAGAGAAAAGCGCTCTTCAATGCGCGTCCTGCGGCCTGAATTATGAGGATTTCCGCAAGTTCGGCCGTTTGGGATGCGGGGACTGTTATGTTTCATTCAAGGACCAGCTGGCCGGGCTTTTGCGCAAGATCCACGGCTCCAACCGTCATCTGGGCAAAACGCCTTTTTCCGGCCAGGCGCAGGGCGTGCCCGATGGTACGGGAATATCGGCCACCGCGGGATCTTTGGTGCCGGAGAACATTGAGGGCTTAAAGAAACAATTGCAGGCGGCCATACAGGACGAGGATTTTGAGAAGGCCGCGATGCTGCGCGACAAGATCCGGACCCTGGAACGGGAATGATCGTAAAAAATTATGCGGATCGAAGAACTGCTCAACCATACCGGCGAATGGCTTAAAGGTTCGGGACCCCACGCGAACATCGTCATGAGTTCGCGCATCCGTCTGGCCCGTAACCTGGCCAAGGTGCCGTTCCCCAACAAGTCGGGAAAAAAGGACCTGGACGCGGCGCTGGCTTTGATTGAAAAAGCCGTGGGGCAGATCGACCTTTTGAAAGGTTCGTCGCTTTTTCGCATGATCGACCTTGACCAGGTGGACCGCCAGATGCTCGTTGAGCGGCATTTGATGAGCCACGAGCACGCCTCCAATCCCGAGGGCAAGGGCCTTCTGGTTTCGGCCGAGGAAGTGGTGTCCGTCATGATCAACGAGGAGGACCATTTGCGCATCCAGGTGATGCGTTCGGGCTTGAGCCTGACCGATGCCTGGGGCATCATCAACGCCATCGACGACGCGCTTTCCAAGGAATTGCCGTACGCGTTCATGAACAATTGGGGATATCTGACCGCCTGCCCGACGAATACGGGCACAGGCATGCGCGGGTCGGTGATGATGCATTTGCCGGCTTTGGTGACGACCAAGCAGATCAACAAGGTCCTGGCGGCCATTTCAAAATTGAGTTTCGCCAGCCGCGGTTTTTACGGCGAGGGCACGCAGGCCAGCGGCAATTTTTATCAGATCTCCAACCAGGTCGCGCTGGGCCACAGCGAAATGGACATCATCCAGAACATCAACGGGCTCATCCGCCAGGTCGTCGAGCAGGAAGAGCAGGCGCGCCAGGCCCTGTTGCTGCAGAACCGTCCCATGCTGGAGGACAAGATCTGCCGGTCGTGGGGCCTTTTGAAGACCGCGCGCATCATCTCGAGCCAGGAGGCCATTGAACTTTTTTCCATGGTGCGTTTCGGCATCGACATGGACATCCTCAAGCACGTCGACCATAAGGCCCTCAACGAATTGTTCATCATCATCCAGCCCGCGCATCTGCAGAAGATCGAGGGTAAAAAACTCAACGCGTTTGAACGCGATACCAAACGGGCGGAGGTCATCCGCCAGAAGTTAGGCCCGACGCTTACCTAGCGTCGGCACGCCTGCCTGCCGGCAGGCAGGTTATCGAATTTGCAATAGAATAAACAGGAGGCGGGGATGTTTAACAGGTTCACGGAGCGGGCACGCAAAGTCATCGTGTTCGCCAAAGAAGAAGCGCGGCGTTTTAACCATGATTATATCGGCACCGAACACCTTTTGCTGGGATTGATCCGCGAGGGCGAGGGCGTTGCCGCGGCGGTGCTGCAGAAACTGGGCCTGGACTTAGAGACCATCCGTCTGGAAGTGGAAAAACTCGTCCAGGCCGGCCCGCCCACGCAGGTGATGGGGGACATTCCCTTCACCCCGCGTTCCAAGAAGGCGCTGGAACTCTCCGCCGAGGAGGCGCGCGCCCTGGGGCACAATTATATCGGCACCGAGCATCTGCTGCTGGGCTTAGTCAAGGAAGGCGAAGGCATGGCCTACCGCGTGCTGTTGAATTTAGGGCTGGACCTCGGCAAATTGCGCAATGAGGTCATGGAATTATTGGGTTCCGGTATTCCCGGTTACGGCCAGCAGGAGCCGGTCAAGACGGGAAAGACGCCGGCCATCGACGCCTACGGCCGTAATTTGAACAAACTCGCCCGCGAGGGAAAACTGGACCCGGTCATCGGCCGCAAGGGCGAGATCGAACGCGTCATCCAGATCCTTTCTCGGCGCACCAAGAACAACCCCGTGCTGTTGGGCGAGGCGGGGATCGGCAAGACGGCCATCGTTGAAGGCCTGGCCCAGCAGATCGTGGCCGGCGACGTGCCCGAGGTCCTGCGGGACAAGACCATCGTGGTGCTGGACTTAGCCATGATGATCGCGGGCACCAAGTACCGCGGCCAGTTCGAAGAACGCATCAAGGCGGTCATGGACGAATTGAAACGTTCGGGGAAGATCGTCCTTCTTATTGACGAGCTCCATACGCTCGTCGGGGCTGGCGCGGCCGAGGGGGCTATTGACGCCGACAATATCCTCAAACCGGCCCTGGCCCGCGGCGAGATCCAGTGCATCGGCGCCACCACCCTGGATGAATACCGCAAGCACATTGAAAAGGACGCGGCCCTGGAACGCAGGTTCCAGACCATCATCGTTGATCCTCCGTCGGTGGATGAAACAATACAAATTTTGAAAGGTTTGCGCGACAGATACGAGGCGCATCACCGGGTGAAGTATTCCGACGAAGCGTTGGAGGCGGCGGCGCGGCTTTCGGACCGCTACATCTCCAACCGTTTTTTGCCGGACAAGGCCGTGGACATCCTGGACGAGGCCGGGGCCCGCGCGCGCCTCAACGCCATGGTCGTCCCGGACGGCATCAAGGAACTCGAGGAGACGATCGAGCAGTTGAAGAAAGAAAAAGAGTCGTTCATCAAGAGCCAGGATTTTGAACGCGCGGCCAAGATGCGCGACCAGGAACGCGACGTGCGCGACCAATTGGAGCGCAAGCGTGCCGAGTGGATGCAAAAGCGCGATAACGCGCTTTTGACCATCACCGATGATGACATCGCCCGGATCATTTCGCAGTGGACGAAGATCCCGCTCATACGTCTTGAGCAAAAGGAAAGTGAACGGCTTTTGAAGATGGAAGAGCAGATGAAAAAGTCGATCATCGGTCAGGAAGAGGCCATCTCGGCCATTGCCCGCGCCGTGCGCCGTTCCCGCGCCGGGGTCAAGAACCCGCGCCGGCCCATCGGTTCCTTTATTTTTTTGGGGCCCACGGGTGTGGGCAAGACGCTCTTGGCGCGCATCCTTTCGGAGTTCATATTCGGCGACGAAAAAGCGCTCATCCAGATCGACATGTCCGAATATATGGACAAATACAATGTTTCGCGCCTGATCGGCGCGCCGCCGGGCTATGTCGGCTATGAAGAGGGCGGCCAGTTGACCGAAAAGGTGCGCCGCCGTCCATATTCGGTCATCCTTCTCGACGAGATCGAAAAGGCCCACCCGGACGTTTTCAACCTGTTGCTGCAGGTCTTTGAGGACGGCCGTTTGACCGACAGCCTGGGACGCACGGTGGACTTTCGCAACAGCGTCATCATCATGACCTCCAACGTGGGCGCCGAACTGGTGCGCAATGCCGGTGCCCTGGGGTTCGTGGCGCAAAAGGAAGACACGTCCTATCAGGCGATGCGCGAGCGGCTGCTCGGCGAGGTCAAAAAGGCCTTTAGGCCGGAATTCCTCAACCGTATCGACGACATCATCGTTTTCAAGGCCTTGACCAGGGAACATCTGCAGGTCATTGTGGGGCTGGAGATCAAGTATGTGACCGACCGGCTCAAAGAACGCGGGATCGAGGTGGTCCTGACGCAGGAGGCGATGGACTTTCTCATCGAGAAAGGCTATGACCCCCTCTATGGAGCCAGGCCTTTAAAACGCACGATCCAGCGTTACGTCGAGGACACTTTGTCGGAAGAGATCATCGCCGGCCGGTTCAAGGAAGGCAGTAAGGTGCAGGTTGTCCGTAAGGGGGACGTCCTGACTTTTGAAGACCAGAACCTGCCTGCCGGCAGGCAGGCGCCTCCGTAAAAATTTAGGATACGCAAACCGTATGATGGACATCGCCGCCAGATCCGGTTCCTTTACCCTCAATTGGGCGCGTTATTTGGGGCAATTGTTCATTTTGTGGGCACAGACCATGACGTGTGCCGTGACCCCGCCCTTTAAAGGAACGCGTTCTTTGGTCCAGGCGGCGCGCATCGGTCCGGGCAGTTTTGTCATAGCGGCGCTGGTCGCGTTTTTTGTCGGGATGATCATCGCCCTGCAGATGGCCTATCAGATGGTGCAGTTGTCGGCGGAAATTTATATTCCCAACATCATTGCCGTGTCATTGACGCGTGAACTTGCCCCGGTGCTGACCGCGCTCATCGTCGCCGGCAGGATCGGCGCGGGGATCGCGGCCGAGATCGGCTCCATGGTCGTCACCGAGCAGGTGGATGCCCTGAAAGCGTTCGCGGTCAACCCGGTCAAGTACCTGGTCGTCCCGCGTTTCGTGGGGCTTCTCATCATGCTGCCGGTATTGACCATGTTCGCCGATATCATCGGCATCTGGGGCGGTTACGTCATTTGCGTGTTCAAGCTGCACATCAGCCATGAAATGTTCTGGAGGATGGTCTTTCACGCGTTGACCACCAAGGACATCGTGACGGGGCTTGTGAAGACCGTCTTTTTCGGCATGATCATTGCCATCGTCGGGTGCCATCAGGGCCTGATGGTCAGGGGCGGGGCCGAAGGGGTGGGCAAGGCCACGACCACGGCCGTGGTGCGGTCGTTTATCCTTATCATCATGACCGACTGTGTCATCACGTTCGTGTTCTACTTTTTGTTGAAAGTGTGAGGTGATCCCGCTTCGCCCCAAAACTACGCTTCGCTTGTTGGGGGGCTTCGCGGGATAAATTCGGCCCGACAACTTACGCCTGCCTGCCGGCAGGCAGGTCGCTGCGCTTCCGTAAGTTGTGGCCTCATTTATGATCGAGATCCATAACCTTTATAAAGCGTTCGGCCCCCAGATGGTCCTCAACAATTTGAGTTTGACCGTCCGCCGGGGTGAGACCAAGGTCATCATCGGCCGTTCGGGAGTGGGGAAAAGCGTGCTCTTAAAAAGCATCGTCGGCCTGGCGCGGCCCGACAGCGGTTCCGTCAAGGTCAACGGTGTTGAGGTCACTAACTTGAATGACCGCGATTATAATAAATTGAGGATGGAGATGGGCATGGTGTTCCAGGGCGGAGCGCTTTTCGATTCCATGAACGTGGGCGAGAACGTCGCTTTTGTCCTTAATGAATTCATGAACCTCGACAGGAAAACCGTGCGCGACCGCGTGCGCGACGCGCTGGCCCTCGTGGGCCTTAAAGACGTCGAGGACATGATGCCGTCACAGCTTTCCGGCGGCATGCTCAAACGCGTCAGCCTGGCCCGCGTGATGTGCATGGAGCCGCAGATCATTTTGTACGACGAGCCGACCAGCGAAGTGGACCCCATCACCGCGGCGGCGATCAACCATTTGATCGTTGAATTGCACGACAAGTTGAAAGTGACCTCGGTGGTCGTCACCCATGACATGAACTCGGCGTACCATGTTGCCGATTCGATTGCCATGCTCTACCGCGGCCAGGTCATCGCCGACGGGAAACCGGAAGATATCAGGAATACCCAGCACCCCGTGGTGAAACAATTCATCACCGGACAGGCCCTCGGGCCGATCACCGAAGATGAGAATCTCATTTTTGGGCATGTCAAATGAGCCCCGCCACGGCGGGGCGAATTTGATCCCGCGAAGCGGGATCTAATCAAGGAGCGAATATGTCGCGCGAGAGCCACCTCGAACTGAAAGTCGGAAGTTTTGTCCTGCTGGCCCTGATCGGCCTGTCCTATTTCATGTTTTCGGTCAGCAATCTGTCGTTATTTGAGAAGGGCCGTGCCCTGCAGGCTGTGTTCGGTTTCGCCAACGGACTTAAAGAGGCGGCGCCGGTGCGTTTGGCCGGCGTGGAAGCGGGCCTGGTCAAGAAGATGGAGGTTTTTACGGACGACAATGACAATAAAAGGACCAAGGTGTCCGTCACCATGTGGATCAAGCAGGGCGTTGAAATTCCCGTGGATTCAAAAGTGACCATCAATCAACTGGGCCTTCTGGGCGAAAAATACGTGGAGATCATGCCCGGCACCTCCACCGAGTTTTTCAAGGACGGCGCCGTCATCGTCGGGCATGATCCGGTGCCGATGGAGAAGCTCTCGGAACGGGTGAATGCCTTGACGGATAAACTGGAGACAACCATCGATAACATCAATAAAGGGCAAGGCACCATCGGGAAATTCCTGACGGATGAATCCATATACCGCAACCTGGATGAACTCACCGCGGATTTGAAAGCCAACCCCTGGAAATTGCTGTACCGGCCAAAGAAATAAATTACACTGTCGCCCCCGAATGTTTCTGTCGGGGGCCCAGACACTAATGCTCTGGATTCCCGACAAAAGCATTCGGGAATGACATAATGCCTATGAAAACTAAAACCGTCTTTGTTTGTCAGGAATGCGGCACGAACTCCGTGCGCTGGGTCGGCAAATGTCCCAATTGCGAGAGTTGGAATTCTTTTGTTGAAGAACAGTCCGCGGCCCATCCCGAGACCCAGAAATTGCGCCTTCAGATGGCGGCTTTAAGCGTCAGTCCGGTCCTGCTCAAAGACGTGGACACCCGGCAGGAGCGCCGTTTCCTGACGGGTATGAGCGAGTTTGATCGCGTGATGGGCGGCGGGGTGGTGCCCGGGTCCGTCACCCTCATCGGCGGGGACCCGGGCATCGGCAAATCCACCATCGTCATCCAAAGCGGTTATGGGCTGGCCCGGCAGGGCCTGAAAGTTTTGTATGTCAGCGGCGAGGAAAGCGTCGCCCAGGCCAAACTGCGCGCCGACCGTGTGGCCAAGGATTTCGGCGGTGCCGACCTGTTTGTCGTCAACGCCATTGACGTGCAGGAGATCGTGGACCATGTCCACACGCTCAAACCCCAGGTCGTTGTCATTGATTCGATCCAGGTCGTACATCTGGCGGAATTGTCTTCGTCGCCGGGCAGCGTGGCCCAGGTGCGGGAAAGCGCGGCCGTTTTCACCCAATTGGCCAAAGCCAAAGGCATCGCGCTGTTTTTGGTCGGACACGTCACCAAGGAAGGGATGCTGGCCGGCCCGCGCGTTTTGGAGCACATGGTGGACACGGTGCTTTATTTTGAAGGCGAGCGGTATTCCTCGTACCGGGTGCTGCGCACCAACAAGAACCGTTTCGGTTCCACCAATGAGATCGGCGTTTTCGAGATGACGGCCGCCGGCCTGCAGGAAGTCCCCAACCCGTCGGAGATCTTTCTTTCCGAACGGCCGCGGGATTCTTCCGGGTCCGTGGTCGTCCCTGTTCTTGAGGGGACACGACCTTTTTTGGTGGAGATCCAGGGGCTGGTGAGCCGTTCGGCCTTCGGCATGGTGCGCCAGAAAGCGCAGGGGTTTGATTCCAACCGCCTGGCGCTGTTGGTCGCGGTGCTCGAAAAACGGCTGGGATTGAATTTGGGGGACAAGGACATTTTTTTAAACGTCGTCGGCGGTGTTAAAGTGATGGACCCGGCGGCGGACCTTGCGGTGATCTTGGCGGTGGCCTCCGCTTTGCTGGACAAGCCTGTGGCGCATGATCTGGCTGTTTTGGGCGAGGTGGGGCTTTCGGCGGAAGTGCGCAGTGTTTCCCAGATCGAGGTGCGCGTCAATGAGGCCCAGAAACTCGGCTTCACCCGGTGCATCATGCCCAAAAATAACCTCAAGGGTAAGGCGGATCATCAACCCAAAGGCATCAAACTCATTCCCGTGACGAACGTGCGGGAAGCGTTGGATAAAATGTAATGGCCCCGCCTCCGCTGATGGCGGAAGCGGCGGGGTCCTGTTAGGAGAGGCCATATGACATTATTATTCGTCCGGGCATTCTTTTTTATCATCAGCGCTATCGTCGGGTATCAGATCGGCGCGATCAACCATGTCCCGCAAGCAGGGGTTGCCTGCGGCATCATCGGTGCCGCACTCCTCATCGCGATAGAATTGACCATGCGCCAGGTTTCGGTGCGCGGGCTTTCCAGCATGGTCTTTGGGCTTTTGTTGGGTATTTTTATGGCCAAACTGGTCAGTGATATCCTTTCGCTGCTGCCTTTGGGAGATGTTGTCCTGTCCGTTCTCCGGGTGATCTTGACCCTGGTTTTTTCCTATCTGGGCGCGGTCATGGCGCTTCGCGGCAAGGACGAATTCAACCTCATCATCCCGTATGTGCGTTTCAAGCGCCAGGACCTCAAGGAGGGGGTGGTGCTTTTGGACACCAGCTCCATCATCGACGGGCGTATCGCGGACATCTTTAAGACCGGGTTTTTGGGTGGCCGCCTGGTGGCGCCGCGTTTTGTTTTGCACGAACTGCAGCGGCTGGCTGATTCCGGCGACGATATCAAACGCGGCCGCGGACGCAGGGGGCTGGAACTTCTCAAGAACATGCAAAAAGACGCCGCCGCGGACGTGCGCATCCACGAGGACGATTTGATCGGCCCCGAACCCGTGGACCTGAAACTCGTCAAATTGGCCAAACTCATGGACGCGCGCATCTGCACCACGGATTTCAATTTGAGCCGCATGGCGGCGCTGCAGGGTATTGAAATGCTCAACATCAATGACCTGGTCAACGCGGCCAAGCCCATGGTCTTCACCGGGGAGGAGATCGAGGTCCGTCTGGTCAAGGAGGGCAAAGAGCCCAACCAGGCCGTGGGATACATGGAGGACGGGACCATGGTGGTGGTCAGCGACGGTAAGCGCGCCCTCGGCCAAACGGTCAAGGTGTCCGTCACCTCCGCCTTGCAGACCCAGGCCGGGCGCATGATCTTCGCCAAATTGGACAGATGAACGTTTCGGTCATCATTGTTGCCGCCGGCGGGGGCACCCGGTTGAAAGCCGGGGTGCCCAAGGCGTTCGTTCTTTTAAAAGACAAACCCCTGATCGCCCATTCGCTGGCCGTTTTTCAAAGAATGAGAGCGGTCAATGGTATTATTGTCGTCGGGCATAAGGACCATCTAAAACGTTTTGAAGCCCTGCGCCGGAATTTTAAAAAGATCCGCGCGGTTGTCGCGGTCGGCGCGGCCCGGGCTGATTCCGTCAAATGCGGTTTGGCCGCTGTTGATCACAATGCCGACGTTGTTCTGGTCCACGACGCGGCCCGTCCGCTGATCAACGCGGACATGGTCAAACGCCTGCTGACGGCATTAAAAAAACATAAGGCCGTTATCGCGGCTGTGCCTGTCAAAGCCACGGTCAAGCAGGTCAACGCGAAGACCTTGCGCGTTGAGCGCACCCTGCAGCGCTCCCTGTTGTGGGAAGCGCAGACGCCGCAGGGTTTTCATAAAGACGTGCTGGTCAAAGCGCATGGCTTGAAATTCAAGGGTGAAG
The DNA here is from genome assembly GCA_016196515.1 of Candidatus Omnitrophota bacterium. GTDB lineage: Bacteria > Omnitrophota > Gorgyraeia > Zapsychrales > Fredricksoniimonadaceae > JACPXN01. The sequence continues at coordinate 12,207 of JACPXN010000062.1, forward strand.
CCACCGACGATGCCATGCTCGTCGAGCGTTTGGGCGTGCCGGTGGCGGTCGTGATGGGCGATCAGCGCAACATCAAGATCACCACCCCGGAGGATCTGGTCATTGCCAAGACTTTGGTAAAATTTTGAGAAAGGGGAGAGGATGGACCATAGGGTCGGCATAGGGTATGACGTGCACCGGTTAAAGAGGGGGCGAAAGCTCATGCTCGGCGGCATTGAAGTGCCGCACACGCACGGGCTCGACGGCCATTCGGACGCCGACGTGGTCCTGCACGCGATCTGCGACGCGCTTTTGGGGGCGGCAGGGTTGGGCGATATCGGCGAGCATTTTCCCAACACCGACCCGAAATACAAGGGCATGGCCAGTTCAGCCCTTTTGAAACAGTCCAACCAGAAGGTCAATGACGCCGGCTACAAAGTCACCAGCGTGGACGTCATGATCGTGGCGGAACAGCCGAAACTGCAGGAGTATAAACCGAAAATGCGTTTTCACATCGCCTTTGAACTGGCGGTGGATGAGACGCGGGTCAATATCAAAGCGGGCACGCATGAGGGGCTGGGATTTATCGGGGCCAAACAAGGCATTGCCGCGTACGCGGTTGTGTCTTTAATGAGCACGCGAGTTATGGAGCAAGCGATATAACTCGCTGTGCGAATTAAACCCTGAACCGACTGCGAAGTGTTTAGTCTGGTTCAGGGGTTAACCAAGGAGTAGATCATGATTATTATTTTATCCATCATTGTTGTTTTTCTGGTCATTTATGTTCTTTTTACCGACGAGATCCGCACGGTGAAAGAACGCGATCCCGCGGCCAAAAGCGCGCTGGAAGTCCTTTTGCTGTATCCGGGCCTGCACGCCCTGGTCGTTTACCGTGTGGCGCACCAACTCTGGCAATGGAAGATCCCCATTGTCCCGCGCTGGCTGTCGCAGACCGCGCGGTTTTGGACCGGTATCGAGATCCATCCGGGGGCCGTGATCGGCCATAATCTGTTCATTGACCACGGCATGGGTGTTGTCGTGGGAGAGACCGCCATCATCGGGGACAATGTGCTTTTGTATCAGGGCGTGACCTTAGGGGGGACGGGCAAAGAAACCGGCAAACGCCATCCAACCATCGGGGACAATGTCGTCGTCGGCACCGGGGCCAAGGTCCTGGGCAATATCACCATCGGCGGGAATTCCTATATCGGGGCCAACGCGGTGGTCATCAAGGACGTGCCGCCCAACTCCACGGTGGTGGGTATCCCGGGGCGCGTCACCAAACAGGAAGGCCAGAAGATCGATTCCCTGCTCGACCACACGCACGTCAACGACCCGGTCATGGAGAACATGGTCCGGCTGTTGAAGCGCATCAAACATCTGGAAGAGAAAACCGGCCATCGCAGCGACGACAGTGACGCCGATTATAAAATTTAATTCAGATCGGGCCATGCAGATTTATAACTCATTGACCAAAAAAAAGGAGGATTTTGTCCCTCTCGAGGGCAAGACGGTCAGGATGTACACCTGCGGAGTGACCGTTTATGACCAATGCCACATCGGCCATGCCCGCAGTTTGTATGTTTTTGACGTCATCCGCCGGTATTTGAAGTTTCGCGGCTATGACGTGCATTTTGTGCGCAATATCACTGACGTGGACGACAAGATCATCGCCAAAGCCCTGGAGACCAACAGGACCAGCCAGCAGGTCAGCGACGAGCAGATCGCTTCGTATGATGAGGACATGAAATTGCTGGGGCTAGAGCCGGGGGATGTTGAGCCGCGCGCGACCCAGAACATCCCCGACATGATCGCCGATATCCGGGGGCTCATGGAAAAGGGTTATGCCTATGCTGTGGGCGGGCCTGCCTCGCCGGCAGGCGGGGACGTGTATTTTAACGTGCACGCTTTTAAGGATTACGGCAAATTGTCGGGGCAGGGCATTGACAAGATGATGGAAGCGGTGCGCATTGAAAAGGACTCCGGCAAGAAAGACCCGCTGGATTTCGCGCTGTGGAAATCCTCCAAACCCGGCGAGCCCGCGTGGGACAGCCCCTGGGGCCGGGGCAGGCCCGGCTGGCACATTGAATGCTCGTGCATGAGCATGAAACATCTCAAGACCCAAACCCTGGACATCCACGCCGGCGGCCGCGACCTCATTTTTCCGCATCACGAGAATGAAATTGCCCAGAGTGAGGCCCTGACGGGAAAGACCTTTGCCAAATACTGGATCCACCACGGGCTTTTGACCATCGACGGCCACAAAATGTCCAAGTCATCGGGGAATTTCATCACCATCAGGGACGCCGTGGTCCAATACAGCGCTGATGAACTCAAACTGTTTTTCCTGTTCTCCCATTACGCCAGTACCATTGATTTCACCGGGGAGAAAATGCAGGAAGCCCGCAAAGCGCTGGGGCGTTTCGACATTTTGTTCTGGAAAGCGTCTGAACTTCTTAAGGACAAGGATGTTGAACCGTGCCAGGACGGACCTGCCTGCCGGCAGGCAGGTTTTATCACCGCGCACAAGGAAGAATTCTTAAAGGCCATGGACGATGATTTCAATACCCCTAAGGCCATGGCCGCGCTGTTCAATTTGCTTAACGATACCAATAAATTCATCGACGAGAACAAGAAGGACCTGCATTATTTGGGCGTTATTTATCATGCCGTGGACATTCTGGAGAACTTCGCGCGCAATATTTTCGGGCTGTTCCTCAAGGAAAAGGAAAAGCCGCTTTCGCAGGACCTGAAGAAACTCCTGGATGAACGGCTGGCGGCGCGGGCGGCCAAGGATTTCAAGCGTTCCGACCGGTTGCGGGACCTGCTCAAGGACAAAGGCATTGCCGTCGAGGACACTCAAGCGGGGCAAACCTGGCGGTGGATATGAAAGGCAAATTCATCACGTTTGAAGGTTCGGAGGGTTCCGGCAAAAGTACGCAGGCCGCGCTGGTCCTGGAATATTTGAAAAAAAAGAAGGTCCCTGTCATGCTTTTGCGCGAGCCCG